>CAJXQV010000281.1 GCA_913058165.1 uncultured Chromatiales bacterium
TCTACACAGAGTAGATCGTCGGCAGCGTCAGATGTGTATAAGAGACAGCACCAGTTCTTCGCTGCGCCCTGGAGTGCCGTGTAGGTCGCCTTCATAAGAACGTTCGACCGCGGTTTTTCCGATATAGCTTGTGCCCGCATAGGTCGCGGCATCAAGACGATCTTTATCGTCGATGCTGATGGCGCCCATGTAACCCAGAGCATGAGATGCGGTGCTGCCATTGGGGTAATTTCGCGCCAGACCTGCCCGCACGTCAACGCCGGGAAAATAGGGGCGCAGGACAGCGAAACGGGCAACGTCTTCGTCGCTTAGGCGTTGTCGTATTGGAATTGTTTCGAAGCGACGGCGGCTTTTAATCAGCTCGCGGGTCGCATCGAGTTTCTCGGCACTAATGAGTTCTTCCTGCACCAGACGATTCAGCGTGTCTTCTATATCAGGAACCTGTTCCGGGGTTAAGTCGATATGCCACGCGGGCAAGTTTTCGGCGAGGATTTGACCGCTTCTGTCATAGATAAGTCCGCGGGTAGGCGGCAGTGCTTTTACGCGAATCCGATTGCCCTGCGATTGTGCGGAAAAGTATTCGTAGCGCACCAGCTGCAGATTCACCAATTGCCCGATCACAATGACGGTCAGAATAATGGCAATGACCGCACAGACGGCAATCCGCGATCCGGTCAGTTGCTGTTCCTGCCAGTGGTTTTTGAGTTGCGACAAAGGCCTCATTGGTTACAACAAGCTCGACTTGCGGTTTTCAGCCACATAGCGCAGCCGATCCATCAGCCCCATGACGAACGGCCAAAGCAGCGTTCCGGTAATAACCGGGAGCGCGCGGCCGAACCCTGTCGAGGGCAACCCGGCTATGCCATCAATCCAAAACCTAATGAAACTGCTGACGGCTAATAAAGCAAATACGCTGGCAGTAAGCTGCAGCAGAGGGAATATTCTGATTTGCAGATAAAAGCGGGATGTCAGAAATGCGACCAAGCTTAGCGCCAGTGCATTTTCTCCCAGCAGCGAGCCACAGAGCACATCCAGCGCGAGGCCGCTGAAAAATGCGGTAATGACGCCTATTTTGTTAGGCCACATCATGCACCAGTAGATTAATACCAAGGTGAGAAACGGCGGTCGCCAGCTGTTGAGCATTTCCGGCAGCGGCAACACTTCAAGCATGAGTGCAACCAATAGCGAGGCAATGGCAGGCCAGAGTTTTACGCTTCTTGGCATCTATTCGTCTGCCTCGACTGCTGTCGTTGGCGGCTCGGAAGTGGCGGCCTCCGTGGTCAGTCCGGCGAGTGGTTTTTGTGTTTTTACCACCAGAACTTCGCGGATACGATTCAGCAGTGCAATGGGTTTGGCATTAATCTCGAGAAAGGCCTGGCCTGGGTTGCTGCGCACGCTGCTGACAATGGCCACCGGGTAACCCGCCGGAAATGTGCCGCCAAGTCCTGAGCTGATGAGTACGTCGCCTTCGATGATGTCGGCATTGCGCGCCAGAAACGGCAGTGTCAGGCTGTCGATTTCACCCGTGCCTACTGCAATCGAACGCAAACGGTTGCGCAGCAGTTCAATCGGAATCGCGTGGTCCGCATCGGTGATGAGCAGGACTTCAGCTGACACCCGTCGGTCACGGGTAACCTGACCAACCACGCCTTCGGCATCGATAAGTGCTTCACCAACCTGAACGCCATCGAAACTGCCCTTGTTAATCAGTACCGATTGCCGGAAGGGCGTCATATCGATGGCCACAATTTCGGCAATCAATACTTTGTCACTGAGTTTCTCCGTGCTGTCGAGCAGGCCCCTAAGCCTGTCGTTCTCTGCCTTGAGTGCTGAGTAGGTTTGCAATAAGCCACTCATAATGAGTTGCTGCTCTTGCAGTCGGGTGTTTTCTTCCTGCAATTCTTCGCTGCTAGCCAGGGTGTCGACGAGCCAACCGCCGATTGATGATGGAGTGCTAACCAGGTAGACAACCGGCTGGACGATGAAAGACAGTCCTTTGCGGATCTCCACGAGATGCTTGTTCTCTTGGTCGAGCACCATGAGCGTGACGCAAAGCACAGCGATCAGCGCAAAGCGTAAGCCTGCGCTGCTGCCTCGGAACAACCCGGGGTCATGTTCCGCGGTGGACAGTGCCATGCCAATAAACACCTTTGCAACAACAAGTTTGCATGATGATTGACGCGGGCTGCAGTATCAACGTTTAACGGGAGTTATTTGCGGTGATTCGCGGCGAAGAAAATCTTTGTGGCCTGTGATGAGGCCGAAGACCAAAGCGGTGGAGCTCAATCGAGGGCAAAAGCACCAGGGCCGTGTTCGTCGATGAGTTCGAGTACACGACCACCACCACGAGCGACACAGGTGAGAGGATCGTCTGCCAGAACAACCGGCAGGCCGGTTTCTTCCATCAGCAGTTTGTCGAGGTCACGCAACAGCGCGCCACCACCCGTCAGTACAATGCCACGATCGGCGACATCAGAGCCAAGTTCAGGTGGGGTTTGTTCCAGCGCGCTCTTTACCGCGCCAACGATGCCCTGCAGCGGTTCTTGCAATGCTTCAAGGATTTCGTTGCTGTTGAGGCTAAAGGCCCGCGGCACGCCTTCGGACCTGTCTCTTATACACATCTCCGAG
>CAJXQV010000282.1 GCA_913058165.1 uncultured Chromatiales bacterium
AGCGTCAGATGTGTATAAGAGACAGCTGCACAAACGATTCTAAAAAAACTGATTAATGTCCTCTCGCTCTATTCAATAGTGTTGAGACAGAATTGGAGTAACCATAATAGTTTCCAGAAAAAAGCGAGAACACCGACAACAGAGCCGCTAGTGGCACAGTGAATATTCGTAGAAAACGTGAAACTCTCATAGGCACACGGTTACACTATTTAGAAGGCTAATATATTATGCCCAATGCTTACGGCACATTGCGGCTATTTTGGAGCAGCCACTAGTGAATATAATTAAAAATACACTACTCTTACTTGCAGGGCTTGCTGTTGCCGGCCTACTTGGTGAATTTGCCACACGTTTAGTGTTTGATGAACTAACCTCAACTCCGAACATGCAAACCTGGTTTGGTCACCGTTGGAAAACCGAACATGTGAGCTACAATTCACTAAGGTTTCGGGAGGGCGAGATCTCGCCAAAATCGTCCTTAGAAAAACCAAGAATCGCCGTCATGGGCGACTCATTCACTTTTGGCCAAGGCATAGCAGAGGACGATCGGTATACAAACATACTAGGGCGACGACTTGCGGAATCAGGTACTAACGCTGAAGTCCTTAATTTTGGCTGGGCCGGCGGAAATAGCGCTGATCAGGTTTTACAACTGGAAAAATTCGTCTTGCCCTCGGAGCCTGACTTCATCATTCTCCAATGGTTGCCCAACGATTTCGAAGACTCCACGCTGCGCTGGGCCCCCGCAAATAAGCCGCTGCTTGGCGGCAGCAAACTGCACGTATATCTAACGGTTCACTCAGCACTCTACTTTCTGCTGGACAATCAACTGAAGAACCTCCAAGTGGCTCTTAACTCAGGACTCAACCCTTACACAGAAAGTTTATTGGGGCCTTTTGCAGACACTGACAGTGAGGCTTATGCTGCAGCGATAAAGCCCGCCGATGACCTGTTGGACGACCTAAATAGCACCGGCATACCATACCTAGTGATACTGTACCCTATGTTAACGCCGGCGATGCATGACGATTACCCATTCGAGATAGTCCACCAAGCGATGCTGGAACGTTGTGAGTTGGCTCAAGCAGTATGCGTTGATATGAAACCGGAATTTTTAGCTCTTGGCGACGACTTCGACTACAGCAGTTTATGGGTGAACCAGTTTGACCCACATCCGGGTGAAGCCGCAAATATTCTAGTCGCAGACATCCTTCTGCAAAACCCAACGCTTAAGCGTTGGTTAGACACACAGGCAAGATCAAATCCCTAATGCGATATGACGAACAAACCATATGTCTATCTCGACATGTTTATCGATTCTTGCGAACGACAGCTGCGAGCAGGCTAAACGCACACTGCGTTTTACGTGGGTCCACACTAATACACTCTATATGATTGATTCTCAGACCCTCTAGAGGTCGCATAAATGGTGCCGGAAAGAGGAGTCGAACCTCCGACCTACCGCTTACGAGGCGGTTGCTCTACCAACTGAGCTATTCCGGCACACTTTTGTGGAAGGCGATTCTAACATTACCAACACGGTAAAGATGAACCCCAAAGCGCATGAATTTGTTGTGCTGCTCTGGCAGAAATAGTCGCCGGATACGGCACTAATTGCGTAGCATCTCATCCACAGGATGCTCTGAAAGTCCTGAAATACGACATAGTTAACAGTATTCTATAGTTCAGATACTATACTTCTCTGAGCAATCCAACACAGAGCCGAAACCACCATGAGCCGTGATCCAATAGTTCTATTTAAAGTTTTTGTCAGCGAAGATGTTCTGAAGCCCGTTAACGATGTTTTGATGTCCGGCTATATTGGTCAGGGCCCAAAGGTTAACGAGTTTGAAGACATCCTTAAAAAACATATCGGCAATGACAATCTCGTTACTGTTAACTCAGCAACCTCGGCGCTGCATCTTGCGGCACATATGCTCAAGAAGCCCGATCCTGAAACCAATTGGCCCGGTCTCGAAGCTGGTGATGAAGTACTCGCCTCTGCTCTTACCTGCACCGCTACTAACTGGCCCATGCTTGCGAATGGTTTGGATCTTAAGTGGGTGGATGTCGATACCGAAACCTGCAACATGTGCCTCGATGACCTCGAAGCCAAAATCACCGAAAAAACAAAAGTTCTTCTGCTTATCCATTGGGGCGGTTATCCGCTGGACCTGGATCGGATTAGTGACATTTTAGATCGTGCCGAAAAACGCATCGGCTTCCGCCCGTTTGTTATTGAAGATTGTGCGCACGCCTATGGCAGCAGGTATAAGGGAAAGTTGCTGGGCAACCACAACAGCATAGCCTGCTTCAGCCTACAAGCGATCAAACACTTTACCAGTGTCGATGGCGGCTTCCTGACCATGCCCAACAAGACACTCTACAAACGCGCCAAATTACTTCGCTGGTACGGTATCGACCGTGAATCACCACGTGAAGAGTTCCGCTGCGAGGCCGACGTGCCTGAATGGGGCTTCAAGTTCCACATGAATGACGTAAATGCCACGATCGGCATGTACAACTACCCTCACATCAACAAGCTGGTACAAACATTTAAAGACAACTCAGCTTGGTACGACAAAGAGCTTGAAGGTGTTGCCGGCGTTACCAACATGCCTGTCTC
>CAJXQV010000283.1 GCA_913058165.1 uncultured Chromatiales bacterium
GAGATTGCCTCTTGTCTCGTGGGCTCGGAGATGTGTATAAGAGACAGCTTCATAGTCCTGTGCACCCCATGATCGGGCTACCAGAGCAGTCGTTCCGGCAGACACAGCCATGAGAATTGCTTGTAGCGCAAAGAAGATTCGATGTCCTGTGGTCACAGAAGCCACGGCTGATGCACCCAAGCTACCAATCATCTTTATCGATACAATACCGATAATGGCAAATAGGAGGTTGCTGAGAATTGCGGGCCAAGCCAACTCCCAAATACTTAGCTGAGGCTTCTTGATTCCGCTTGTTTCCCCACTATCATCAGTGGTGGATTGAGCCATATCGATCGTTTTCCAGGTGGGGGTTAGCGTTAAACTACTAGGGTTTAAGCGACGGAGGTAGCGGCGCGTAAGGTACACGAAATAGACATTTAGGTCAAAGAGAGGTTAACGAAACGGGTATGGGGAAATCAGTAATCATCGTCGGTGGTGGACATAACGGTCTGGTTTGCGCCTGTTATCTTGCCAAGGCTGGCTGGCAAGTGACCGTACTCGAAAAACGACCTATTGTCGGTGGCGCGGCGGTCACTGAAACCTTTCACCCGGGTTTCAGAAACTCAACCGCAAGCTACACAGTCAGCCTGCTTGATCCACAGGTCATTAAAGATTTACATCTACGTGAGCATGGGCTGGAGATGGTGACGAGACCCTGCAACAACCTTTTACCTCTGCCGAATGATGAATACCTTGCACTCAACGCTGACGCTAATTTCAATCGAGAGCAGATAAGTAAGTTTTCAGCGCATGATGCTCAGCAGCTAGACCGCTATAACAGGGACATCGGGGCAATCGCACCGATAATTAAGGTCTTAATGGCATCTATCCCACCGAAGGTAATAAGCGGCGGGCTTAGCGACATATTTGCCAGTATTTCGGTCGCCCGAAAATTTACGCATCTCGAACCACGACATAAGCGCCTCATTATGAAATTGTTTACTGTCTCAGCTGCTGAATTTCTGGACGACTACTTTGAAAGTGATCCGCTCAAAGCAATATTTGGCTTTGATGCGATCGTAGGACATTTTGACAGCCCCTACTCACCAGGATCCGCCTACGTGCTATTGCACCATCTGCTCGGTGAGGTAAATGGTGAAGTCGGTGCCTGGGGGCATGCAATGGGTGGGATGGGCGCGATCACCTCGGCCATGGCTGAAGAAGCTAGATTACTGGGAGTGAAAATCCAACTTGAAACCGGCGTCGCCGCGCTAAAGACAAAGGGCAACCGGGTTTCGGAACTGATCACGCAGGATGGCCAGAGCCTCAGCGCAGATCTCATTGTCGCTAACGTAAACCCACGCATGCTATTTCTAGATCTACTTTCAGCCGATTCAGTCCCTGATGATGTCAGACAACACTTCGAAAACTATAAATGCCAAAGCGGCACTTTCAGGATGAACGTAGCACTAACGGACCTACCCCAATTTAGCTGCAAGCCGACGCAATCAATGCTGGCAGCAGGCATCATCATGGCACCGAGTCTGGACTATATGGACACTGCTTATAGAGATGCAAAACAAATAGGCTGGTCGAAACAGCCCATTATAGAAATGTTGATTCCGAGCTTGCTAGATCCAAGCCTCGCACCGATGGGTAAGCATGTAGCAAGCTTGTTCTGTCAACAATTTGACCCAACACTAGAATCTGAATGGGATATTCACCGGCAGTCAGCCATTGATGCAATTCTGAACACGGTCGAGTCTTTCGCGCCTGGTTTCCGCGCACTTATCGTTGGTCAACAAGCACACAGTCCTTGGGATCTGGAACAGAAATTTGGCTTAGTAGGTGGTGACATCTTTCATGGTCGATTGAGCCTAGAACAGCTCTTCTCTGC
Source organism: uncultured Chromatiales bacterium (assembly GCA_913058165.1). GTDB lineage: Bacteria > Pseudomonadota > Gammaproteobacteria > Steroidobacterales > JABIQA01. Next base: position 1,877 of record CAJXQV010000283.1, read on the forward strand.
GCGACCAATGTTGGGTATGGGTCAGTATCAGACCCATTTGGACAACTTATATATGTGCGGTGCTGGTACTCACCCTGGTGGTGGTGTGAGCGGACTACCGGGTCAAAATGCCGCAAAGGCGATTCTTGGGCGTCGGGTTTTTAAAAAATTACAGGCCTAATGCTGGCTATCTGATCGATGCCAAGCATTGGCTATTAAGGCAGGTAAAAGGTGCTTGTAACGTTCATCTCGTGAACTCAACAACCTCATTTCAATGACACCAAGAGGATATATGGCTGACGATCTAACGTTTAAAAAAAACGGATCAGAGAACTCAGTAGAGATAGTCGTGAACGATAGCCGCCGGCAAGGAATGACCGGCGCCACTGATTGTCACTTGATCACTGTTCTCGACGACTTGTCTGACTCTCTATCGAACTTTATCTCAAACTATATCTCAAACTATATCCCAAGCTATATGTCGGACTCATTGTCCGACATATTTGAGTAGGCTTACGAATCGAGTTTCTGGAACGCTAGGACTGCATTCGTACCACCGAAACCAAAACTGTTCGACATAACCGTTCGGATACCCGCGTTATCGATACGTGCACGCACAATCGGTGCATCAGCCACAAGAGGGTCGAGTTCATTGATGTTCGCAGACTCACAGATGAAATCATTTTCTAACATTAACAGCGAATAGATCGCTTCATGCACGCCAGCCGCACCCAGTGAGCTGTCTCTTATACACATCTCCGAGCCC
>CAJXQV010000284.1 GCA_913058165.1 uncultured Chromatiales bacterium
GTGCAGCGCGCGCCGAACGGCAAGGCAGATTATAAGTGGGCGAAAGCAACAGCGCTTGATCGTTTAGGGTTAAGTTAGGTTTCGGGCATCAGTTTTGGATTATCGATCTGATATGCAATCCATGATGATTATCAGGTGATGATTTGAAACTACTCTTTGATTGGGTCAACGTCGTAGCCGAGAATCGGACCCGTGCGATGGACAAGTATGCTGTGGACATGCTTTAAACTTGGGCTACCGGCGTAGAGTTCGGCAAAAGAAGATGTTGAGAATGTGACTGAGATGACCATGAAATTAACGGCTGAGCAAATTAGTTTTTTTAAAGACAACGGCTACCTTTTGCTAAAGAACGTGTTGGATCTCACTCAATGTGAGGCGGTCATGGATCGCGTTTGGGATTCTTTACCTGAAACAAATCATTTAAAGAAAGATGATCCAAACACCCATGTGGGTCCATTTGAAGTAAGCGAAGAGCAGGACAGCAGCCTTAATCTTCGAATGGGATATCGCTGGCAAGTACGCGAATTCAGCACGGAACCTGAACTGCTCGACCTAGTGTTCAGTAAGAATCTGCTCGGTGTCGCTGAGCAATTGCTGGGTGAGGATATGGTTGAACCGCCCGTCCCTCATGGTAAGCCGATGGGGCATGCCGGCCCTGCGTGGCCGGGTGGGCCGGTTGATCCTGCAGATACGCAAGGCATCAGGGGTGTTTACTGCACACTGCCCTATGGCGATCAGCCTAGAGAAGCTGATACCGGTCACACCGATGGGCACCCGTTCAACTTAGGTGTTGTTGGTCTGTTGGGTGATGTTCCAAAAGAGGGTGGTGCCTTTAAAGTTTGGCCAAGGTCTCATCGTCGATTGTATCCAACATTTCAGATGCAATACGACCAGCCGCGAATTCCATTCTACGAGCATCTGCCGAGTCATAAGGGAATTATTCATTCGCAGGCCTATCTGGATGAGCTTGAGGCGGTGATGCAAGACACATCGCCCGTAGACTGTTATGGCGAAGCCGGTGATGTTGTTCTTTGGCACCATCGTTTAGCACACATGGCGGGCCATAATTACTCGCGCGTTATCCGACAAGCTGTGTTGTCTGATTTCGTTCGAAAGGATTTGGATACCTGTCGGCTTGACCCACCACAAAAGAACATGTGGCGAGATTGGTCGACACAGGTTCAAGGGTGTAACGCTGGCTACTCTAAAGCTTTTGCTCTTGAACAACGTTTGCCGAAGGAGTTGTTATCGGCGCCTGTTGAAATCGGAACGTGATTTCAACAGGCTCGACTTAGTAGGTCGTTCAGGTTGCACAGGTGAGGAGGTGATTGATGTCGAGTAAGCAGGATCAGCCAAGTAGTTTTTCCATTCACGAAGCTTCAGATGTTGGCTGGGATATTCATACGCCCGTAAACGAAACCGTTGACGCCCAGGGTAATCCTTTTCCCGACAAAGTATTCTTCGGTGTGCCCGATCCTCGCGCGCCTATGCGGCGCGTCTACGACGATGCAGACGTTGAGAAGCTGCGTGAACATCTGAAGCAACATAATGGTATTCGAGGCTTGGATATTTGCGAACCCGATGAATTCGATCGAATCGCGCGCATCTTTCACCGCGATGGGTTTGTGGTCGTGCGTAATTTACTCGACGCAGAGCAGCTCGATAGCTTTCGTGCCGGTTGCGTGCAGCGGTTGCAGCAAATACTTAGCATTGAAGGTGAAGGTAAGCGCAAATATGTCACCGAGAGTTACCGCCTGCCACATCGTTACAGTTTGGGTACTTCGTCAGCGTCGCGGGAACTGCTGCATGATCCCATCTGGGCTTCAATGGTGGACTTGCCGACAACCACGCCGATCTTAGAGAAATTATTTGGCTCTTCGGACTATCGTGTCCGTGGCGCTGGTGGCGATCTGTGCTTACCCGGCGCGGTTGAGTACCAACATTTGCACTCAGATGTTGAAGACGAACAGGTTATTCCAGCAGGCCGTATTGAGCAGGCTGTTGCATTGGGTGTCGATGTTAAATTGGACCAACATGGCGAACCGGATTTGTTGTCGAAAAGGCTTATTATGGAGATGACGCCGGGTTATATAACGATCAACTTTTTGATGTCTGATCTATCCTGGGAAAATGGACCGATCAGACAGATTCCCGGCACACATATCACGCGTCAGTTACCACCAACCCCAGAGGAAGAGCCAGAATGGATGCGCCTGTCTACACTTGTTGGGGCAAAGGCGGGTGATGGTGTTATTCGTGACCTTCGCACTTGGCACGGCGCAACCCCAAATTTGAGCCGGTGTATAAGGGCGATGCCAAATGTCGAATATGTCTCACCATGGGTTTCCGCTGCTTTAAGCAGGCAAACGATGCCTGATGAAATCTGGCGGGGGCTGACATCTCACGGCAAAAAAATGTGTCGTTTGGTCAAAGCTGAACCCGGTGTATGGCCCGCGGGTGCTGGAGAAATGCATCCGATCGCGTCGCGTCGCAAGGCATTGAAACTGCAATCTAAGCAAGCACCTGAACAAACTAAATAAGCCAAGTAACGATACAATAAGCTAGACAACACCTGTCTCTTATACACATCTGACGCTGCCGACGATCTACT
>CAJXQV010000285.1 GCA_913058165.1 uncultured Chromatiales bacterium
TCTACACAGAGTAGATCGTCGGCAGCGTCAGATGTGTATAAGAGACAGCGCCACACCTTTGCTGAGATACTCATCGAAATCTTTAGCCCAGATGCTGGGTATATCCAGCACGATGAGGCCAATGCTGGCGCGAATGCCGGTTTCTGAGGCAATCCGGGCGACTTCATCCGGGAAGAAGTACATATCATTGAAGCAGGTTGTGCCGCCTTTAAGCATTTCGGCAATCGCGAGCTGGGTGCCATCGCGGACAAACGCGGGGTTGACCCATTCTGCCTCGGCCGGCCAGATATGCTCGGACAGCCATTGCTGCAGAGGCAGGTCGTCGGCATAGCCGCGCAGTAAGCTCATCGCCGAGTGCGTGTGGGCGTTGATGAAGCCGGGCAGCAAAACGTGTTCCGGGCGCTCAATGATTTCGGCATCCGGTGCAATCGCCCGGGCTTCCTGAAGCGAACAGATGCTGTCGATGCGCCCTTTTCGAATGACAACCGCTTGATTTTGAAGAACCTTGCCGAGCGGCTGCATTGGAATGATCCAGCGGGGCAGTACGATGATGTCGGGGCTTGGCATAGGTGTTCCAGCTGATTGTTGGTACTAAGGGAGGTATTTTTCGCTGCGGTTATTGATGGCTTCACAACAGATAATGCCTGATTGACGCTGAGGGTGAAATATCAGTGCTTGTCACCGCTCAATTTAGCCGTCTTTTTTACCTCATCTTTAAGCGATTTTATTTGGCCTTTTGCTGCGGTTTACAGGGATGCTGTGCTACGATACGGCCTTTATTTTGTAACGATTTTGTAACGATTCCAGCGTTTCTTTCGGGATCAGCGCAGAACCGATCAATAGCTCGAAAAATCAAGCCAGGAAGCTCGATTATCCGCAGTCCGAATTTCCGGTTTTTATCCATTTTTAAATGAGTGAAAAGTCGCATTGCCAATGTCTGACCTGGCCCCACAAGTATTCCCCGTAAACCTCGAAGACGAGATGCGCCAGTCCTATCTCGATTACGCCATGAGCGTAATCGTGGGGCGAGCGCTGCCTGATGTCCGCGATGGTTTGAAACCCGTTCATCGTCGAGTGTTGCACGCTATGCGTGTGCTCGGAAACGATTACAACAAACCGTATAAAAAATCGGCTCGTGTGGTTGGTGATGTCATTGGTAAGTATCACCCTCATGGCGACTCAGCGGTTTATGACACTATCGTTCGTATGGCACAGCCGTTTTCGCTGCGGTACTTGCTGGTAGACGGTCAGGGTAACTTCGGCTCAGTTGATGGCGACGCTCCTGCGGCGATGCGTTATACCGAAGTGCGTATGACCAAAATGGCCAGCGAGCTACTGGCCGACCTTGATAAAGAGACGGTCGACTTTGCCGAAAACTATGATGGGTCTGAGACAGAGCCCACCGTAATGCCTACGCGTGTGCCGAACCTGCTCATTAATGGTTCTTCGGGCATCGCAGTTGGTATGGCCACCAATATTCCGCCACATAACCTTAATGAGGTTATCGATGCCACCTTGTTGCTGATGGATGAGCCGGATGCCACTGTCGTTCAATTGATGGAAAAGATTCCAGGCCCGGATTTCCCAACTGCCGGCATTATTAATGGCACTCAGGGTATTTTTCAGGCCTACACCACGGGTCGTGGCCGCGTGCATATTCGCGCCCGTCATCATATTGAAGATGTCGATGGCAAGGGCAAAGAGGCCATTGTTGTTACCGAATTGCCTTATCAGGTGAATAAAGCCCGCTTGATCGAGAAAATCGCTGATTTGGTTCGCGATAAGAAGATTGAGGGCATTACCGAGCTGCGTGATGAGTCCGATAAAGACGGTTTGCGCGTAGTTATTGAGTTGCGCCGTGACATGCTGCCCGAGGTTGTGATGAACAATCTCTATAAGCAGACCCCGTTGCAGACCGTGTTTGGTATCAACATGGTGGCTCTGCGGGATGGTCAGCCAAGACTTTTAAACCTGAAAGAAATTATCGAAGCGTTTATCAGGCATCGCCGTGAAGTGGTAACCCGTCGCACCGTGTTTGAGCTGCGTAAAGCTCGCGATCGTGCGCATATCCTGGAAGGGCAGGCAGTTGCACTGAAGAACATTGATCCTGTCATTGCGTTGATCAAAGCATCGCCAACTCCCGCAGAAGCACGTGACGCGCTAATGAGCACGACCTGGGAGCCGGGTGATGTTGTCGCCATGCTCGAGCGTGCCGGTGGTGTAAATACACGGCCCGAGAGTCTTGAGGGCGAGGTGGGCCTGATTGAGGGTGTTTATCGTTTGTCCGAGGTTCAGGCGCAGGCGATTCTCGAGTTACGTTTGAACCGTTTGACCGGCCTTGAGCGGGAAAAAATAATCAGTGAATACAAAGAGATCCTAGAGAAAATTAAAGGGTTTCTTGATATTTTGGAAGACCCCGATCGCTTGGTCGAAGTGATCCGTCAGGAGTTGGCTGAAATTCGCGAAGCTTATGGCGATGAGCGGCGCACAGAAATTCTTGAAGACTACAGCGATGTAACGATTGAAGATCTCATTCCTAAGGAAGACCTGGTCGCTGTCTCTTATACACATCTCCGAGCCCACGAGACAAGAGGCAATCTCGT
>CAJXQV010000286.1 GCA_913058165.1 uncultured Chromatiales bacterium
ATTTGACATAGATACCCAGGGCTCCTGAGCAGGGAGCGCATCTCCTGCTTGCAGCAGTTCAACTGAGACATTGTCAGGCGATTTAATAAAAGCCATGCGGCCATCCCGCGGCGGCCTGTTAATGATCACCCCATTGCCCATGAGTTGTTTGCAGAGCGCATAAATATCATCCACGCGATAGGCCAGATGCCCGAAGTTTCTGCCGCCCGGATAGGGGTTGGTATTTGTTTCGGGATCCCAGTTGTGGGTGAGTTCAACCTGAGCTGACTCATCTCCACGCGCAGCTAGAAAAATCAGTGTGAAGCGTCCCTGTTCATTTTCGGTTCTGCTGAGTTCAATTAGACCGAGCTTGTTGCAGTAAAAGTCGAGTGAGGCATCCACATCACTGATGCGGACCATGGTGTGCAGGTATTTCATATGGACTTCCTTAATTTTTTTCGGGTGCTTGTTACCCAGCGTGTTAGTGCTAGTGTACTGGACCGCAATGGTTACCAGCGATACTGAAACGATGCGCCATATTACTACCGTTATCCTCGACCTTGACGATACGCTTTGGGATCTGCCCCTTGTTATTAGTCATGCCGAGCAATCTATCTACGCATGGTTTTCGGAACATTACCCGCGGATCAACGAGCGTTTCAGCATTGCTGACCTGCGCCGATTACGTGAAAATATTGCTCTCGAGCATCCGGCCAAAGACCACGATTTGATTTTTCTCCGCGAGCAAACTTATCGTCGCCTGGCTCAGCTGTGTGGATATGATGAGAGCTTGTATACAGAAGCAGTTGCGGTGTTTCAACGGGCTCGGAATGAAGTGACCTTATATGCAGATGTTGAGCCGGCGCTGCGCTCGCTGAGCCAAAGTCACCGGCTGTTGGCGCTAACTAATGGCAATGCGGATCTTTCCGCTATCGGCTTGGAGGTTTTTTTCGATGGAATTTATACCGCAAGGGACCTGGGCTGTGCCAAGCCCGATCCGAAGGTGTTTTTAGCGGTGTGCAAGCATGCTGGTGTTGAGCCCGGAGAAGTCCTGCATGTTGGCGATGACCCCCGTAACGATATTGATGCGCCCCGAGCTATGGGCATGGCTACAGTTTGGGTCAACCGGCGTGATCGGGTCTGGCCCGCAGATCTCGAGTTACCCATTCATGAGATTTCTGATCTGACGCATTTAGCGGTTATGCTGAATTCATGAGTGTATCGAATAAAGTTATTATTTTTGTGCCAGGCATTCGTCCTAAGCCACCTGCTAAGGATCATCAGGATGCGCTATGGCGATGCTTGCTAGCTGGCGTTGAACAACTGAGCCCGGCAACAGCAGAGTCGATGGCACAGGCGCAGGGGCCTTTTCAGGTTGTGCCCTGGAGTTTCGAGTATTACCGCATGCACGCTGACATTACTCCTGACCTGCCAGGAATCGAAGCGCTGCTCAAAAAGGCTGAGCCATCGAGAGCTGATCTGGCCGAAGCAGGTTCATTACAAAGGCGTTTTCAGCGATGGCTATACTCAATTGGCGATTCGATGCCCTTTATCGGCCGCTTGTTTGCATCGGAACCTTTGCGCCTGCGGTTGTCGGAAATTGCCCGTTACTTTGATAACTCAGACCGAGTCGCAGACCGGATGCGTTACATGGTTAAGGCGGCATTGCTGAAGGCGTGGCAGGAGAACAAAAAAGTCATGCTCATCGGCCATAGCTTTGGTTCGGTAATTGCCTATGATGCACTGTGGGAACTGGGCCACGTTGAAGGCATCGAAGATACCCTTGATACGTTTATCTCAATGGGTAGCCCGATGGGGCTCAGCTATGTGCGTCGTGATTTGAAAGGCGCACGCTATAAAGGCGCTAAGCAGTTTCCAATTAATATTCGTTATTGGCGCAACATTGCCGCAATCGGCGAGGTTACCGCTCATCATCCGGCGTTAAAGGAAATGCAGCAGACGATGGCAGCGGCGGGCTGGCTAAACGAAGCGAGTAATCACAACGAAGCAGTAAATTTCTTTCGTGGCCCTGACGGGCTGAATGTGCATAAATGCTATGGCTATTTCTATAATGCCGAAACTGCACAAATCATTGTCGATTGGTGGAATGCTTAGTTGATTCTGTCCGGGTTTCTTGGTGCTTCGGCTGTTGGCGTTATAACGAGATCAATACGACGATTTTCTGCCCGACCTGCTGCCGAGTTATTGAGTGTGATGGGGCGATTAGAGCCATACCCTATTGCACTTAAACGCCGCGCCTCAATTCGCATGTCGCTAATCATGTAGCGCATGACTGTATTTGCCCGGTCTTCGGAGAGTCTTGCGTTCAAGTCTTCCGACCCGCTGGCATCGGTATGCCCCTCGACCATAATCACAGAGTCCGGATACACTATTACTGCCTGATCTACTTTTTTTAGCAGTTGTATCGAGGCATCGTTCAGAATGCTAGAGCCGCTGGCAAACTGCAGGCCGGTAAGTCGTAGAACAATGCTTCTGCCCTCACGTATTACTGATGCTTCAGTGGGCTCGAAAAGTTTTTCAAGCTGGATCAGGCGCTCGAGACCTGTCTCTTATACACATCTGACGCTGCCGACGATCTAC
>CAJXQV010000287.1 GCA_913058165.1 uncultured Chromatiales bacterium
CGAGATTGCCTCTTGTCTCGTGGGCTCGGAGATGTGTATAAGAGACAGTTATTACCGTCGGCACTTATGAAACCTCATCACGGGCTTATGTCGGTCGCTTTAACTTCAGGGGTAATCAGCAGCAGCAATCCATTAGCGAGCTATCGGGCGGTGAGCGTAATCGCGTGCATCTTGCCAAAGTACTGAAAGCAGGCAGCAACGTATTGCTGCTCGATGAACCGACCAATGATCTGGATGTGGAAACACTGCGGGCACTCGAAGAGGCACTGCTCGACTTCCCGGGCTGTGCCATCGTTATCTCGCATGACCGCTGGTTCCTCGATCGCATCGCCACTCACATTCTTGCCTTCGAAGGCGACAGTCATATTGAATTTTTTGCGGGCAACTACATGGAATACGAAGCCGATCGCAAGCGACGTCTTGGCGCCGCTGCCGATGCGCCTAAGCGTATCAAGTACAAGCGTCTTGCCAGCTAAAGCTCGGGAATGCACATTTGCGATTGCTTGTGCCGTGTATTCGGGTAATGTGAGCGTATGAAAATATTTGCGGACGATAGAATCAGTCACGAGGCCGGGGCAGTAAACCCCGACTGCCCGCATTGCCAGATGCAAACGCCAATGACGCCTGTATCGCGTCCGGATTTTGCCGCCATCAAAGCGTGCAAGCCCGCGGTTACCGGGCTCACCTTTCTCTGTCTTAAGTGTCACAACCCGGTATTGGTCCGCTATTCAGTCATTGAGATTGGTGAAACAGAAATCCAACTCGGTATTAGCGCACCGCCAGCACTGCGCAGCGATGACCCTATTAACCTCAGCTATCTGCCCGCCGCGGTTAAAAAGCCTTACGTCGATGCATTGGGCTGCTATCAGCATGAACTGCTGCAACCGTTCTCAATAATGTGCAAACAAACTATGCAGGCCATCATAAAAGATCTGGGTGACGGCGGCAAAATGCGGGTGTTTAATCATATGGAAGAGTTGCGCAATATCTTCGATATTGAACCGCGTACTTTCGATACCATTAGCGACACCCTGTTTGATAACAAACACTCCCTCGTGAGCAAACCTGTATTCGGTCGCACAGAGGCCGCAGTGCTGTTAGAAGCAATAAAAGACCTGCTGTATCAACTCTATGTGCGCGAAGCCCGCCTGCAGCGTGCGATTGGCATGCGACGGTTCTTTGCCGAGCCTGCTGCCAGCAAAAGCGAGCTTGCCTCGGTTAGTGCACTGCACAAACCAGTTTAAAACTTACCCCTGCAGTGCCAACTCTGCTCGACTGGCCCTACAAACTATACAAACAAGCACTGCGAGTGCTTCAATAAGCATCAGTCACACAAAAATCGGGAAACAATATGCCTTGGTGGGGATGGATAATTTTAGGAGCGGTACTGCTCGGCTCTGAGCTGATGGTGATAGATGCTGCGTTCTATCTGGTCTTTCTGGGTATAGCCGCCGCAATTACCGGACTTGCCGTTCTGCTTGGTATTGTCATGGAGCCGTGGCTTCAATGGATGATGTTCGGTTCCTTATCACTAATTACAATGTTTACATTCCGCGGTCGCGTCTACGATAAAATCCGCGGCAATGTTGCCGATTATGCTGAAGGGCCGGTGGGTCAAATGCTCCGGCTTGAATCAGACTTGGCTGCTGGCACCCAATTTCGTCAGGAGTTCCGTGGCTCCACATGGATGGTAATTAACCGCGGCACTGCCGACATTACGGCAGGGACTGAGGTTCCTATTACTGAAGTCAGCGGTTTAAATCTGATCGTTCAAAACACACCGCAACAATCGAAAAAGGAATAAAAAATGTTAGAAAATACTGCTTTCTTAGTCGCACTAGCCATTGTGGTTGTGGTCGTTATTGTATTGTCCAAAACTGCGATCATCGTGCCGCAACAAAGTGCCTTTGTGATTGAAAACCTGGGCAAATACTCGCGTACTCTGCGCGCTGGATTTCATATTCTTGTTCCTTTCATCGAAAATGTTGCCTACAAGCACAGCCTGAAAGAAGGCTCTTTCGATATCGATGAGCAAATCTGCATCACTAAAGACAATGTGCAAGTGGGTGTTGACGGTGTGCTGTACCTTCAAGTGCTCGACCCGCAGCTCGCCTCTTACGGTATTGATAACTATTTTTTTGCCATTTCGCAACTTGCACAAACCACACTGCGTAGCGAGATCGGTAAAATAGACCTCGACCGCACCTTTGAAGAACGCGGCGCTATTAACCTCAACGTAGTATCGGAACTTGACAAAGCCTCAGCCCCCTGGGGCGTGAAGGTTCTGCGCTACGAGATCAAGAACATCAACCCTCCCACTGACGTACTCAGTGCGATGGAAAAACAAATGCGTGCCGAGCGTGAAAAGCGTGCCGTAGTGCTCAATTCCGAAGGCGAGCGTGATGCACAAATAAATCAGGCTGAAGGTGAAAAGCAGCGCGTTATTAAAGCATCTGAAGCGGTTCAACGACAACAGATCAATGAAGCTGAAGGTGAGGCCAATGCGATTAAGGCCATTGCTGAAGCAACTGCATTGGCCTTGAGCTGTCTCTTATACACATCTGACGCTGCCGACGATCT
>CAJXQV010000288.1 GCA_913058165.1 uncultured Chromatiales bacterium
GTGTATAAGAGACAGACCCAACACAGTGCGTCGTGAAACTGTCGTTTTAGATTGCAGTGATTCACTTTTAGTCTGTCCGGTATTTTTTTCGCTCATGAGCTGCTCCGCGCTTAAAGGTTGTCTGAGTCTACCTTAGTACCGATAATGCCGGTTTGCATCGTCTGCAGGTGACTTCTGTGTAGAGACTGTCCACATTGTGAATGCTCGACGGTGCTTGCGGCGGTGTGGGTTGACGGTTAACCTTTCATATTAAGGAGATTTTTATGAAAATGATTCGTTTTCTGGTGATCGTTGGGGTCCTGGGCTCGCTGAGTGCATGCATGAGCTACTATCAGGTCACCGATACGGTCAACGGCACCCGTTATTACACCAAGAGCGTAAAAGAGTTTAAGAGCGGTGCAGTGGCATTCACTGATGCCGCAACCGGCTCCAGGGTTACGCTGCAGAAGCACACTGTCACTAAACTCGAGCGCAAAGAGTACGCAGACAGGGTTCGTTAAGCTGTTTTGCAAGCCTTCAGTACCTACTAGGGCTGATGAATCCACAAACAAAGCCTGTGCTTCACACAGGCTTTGTTTGTTTTGCGAAGCAGAGTTCTCTTGGGCTTTCCGTTAGACTTCTTCTTCAATGGTCCGGCGGCCCCGTTTTCTTAAGCATTAAGTTTCCCGGCATCATGTTTATAGCTTTTTTTTCAAACTCCGAAGTGGATTACTGTTAATGCCTATTTATGATTATCAATGCCAATCCTGTGACCACACATTTGACGTGCTGCAACGTTTAAGTGAAGACCTGTTAAAGAATTGCCCTGAGTGCGGCAAACCCGAGCTGAAAAAGTTGGTGTCCACGCCAAAAATTCATTTTAAGGGTAAGGGCTGGAATTCAACTGAGTGGAAGAATCAGCCACCGCAAGCCCGCAGCCTGGCCCACCGGTTTGATTCGGCCACGCCGCATGATGATCATCATGATCACGGTCATTCCCACGGCAGTGGTCATAGCCACGACAATGACAGCAAAGATACGAAGGCTGATTCCGCCTCAGGGCATCCACATCCCCCGGGCCACAAACACGATCACTAGTGGCTTATCTGGTGGCGTTACACAAGGTTACACGCTGAAACATCTATAGGGCCTGTCGCACCGAATTCTGTTGTAAGACTTAACAACGAGGATTCTGTAATGAAAATAACTAGAGCTTTACCAGCGTTGCTGGTTGCCGGTATTTTTTTAGGAGGACAGACTATGGCTATCGAAACACCCGGCTACACAGTTGTGTATGAGGCAGGTGACGTTGAGTATCGTCAGTATGAAGCCTATCTCGTCGCAGAAACCGTTGTCGTTGGTGATGTGGCGTACAAAGCCTCTGGCAATGAAGGCTTTCGCCGCTTATTTAGTTATATCACCGGAGCTAACACGGCCAATCAGTCTATAGCTATGACTTCCCCGGTATCACGTGAACTGACGAGCGAAAAGATAGCCATGACTGCGCCGGTGGCACGTCGTCCCGCGGGCGCCGGTGAGGCAGTCGCGTTTATGCTGCCCGCTCAGTACACCTTGGCTACAGCACCGCAGCCTTCGGACGATAGGGTAGAACTGCGTGAGGTTCCGTCCAGATTGATGGCGGTAGTTCGATACAGTGGGCGCTGGACAGATTCAAACTACGTGGAACACAAGAACATGCTGCTGACTGCATTGGCTGATACGAATACAGAAACGCTGGGTGAGACCCAGAGCGCTTTGTATGACGCGCCCTATATTCCATGGTTTCTTCGTCGCAACGAGGTAATGATCGAAGTGCGGGACTTGCCCGTTCAGTAGAACACTTTTTGAGTCTTATGAATAAGGACTGACTAAGGTTTTGCCGGCACCAAAGGCACCGTATCGAGCACCCAGCTTTTCGATTCGCGGCGCCCCGGTGAAGGGATGGCCAGAGCCGAATCTTCATTGTTCTCACCAAGGGCATGCATATCAATCCGCCATCCCTTTTCTTCCCAGGTTTTCAGATATTGGCGATAACGCACAACCGCCTCATCGCCGGGCAGCAAAAGTTCTTTGGTCAGCGTATCGGGTGTGTTGCGCGGGCGCAGATGCTCGATCACATTCTTATCTTCAATGGCGATGCCCATTAAGGTTTTGTTGATGTACTCATCGGCACTTTCTTCCAGCGTCGTGTTCCGCGAGTTCAGGAAGAAAATGCGTGTACGACCCTTGCTGATAGGCGCTTCAAAAAAGTACTGGATGAAGCTGATGTTATTCATCAAGTGAATGCCAGTCATCAAATGATTCGGGCCGATATGCCATGAGCCCGCATGCAGGTCTTTGGCGCTGTCATCGCTATCAGTGATTTTCTTGCGGTTTTCAGCCTGCGTGTAAGCGCCGAACTTGGCGTCGAACCAAGCACCCCATTCCTGGTCTTTGAGCTCGATATCATTCTGATCGAGAGCCGGAGCACCCTGATTGGGATGGACAAATTCGTTATGCAGCGGATCCATGCCGTTTTCGATGGAGCGCTCATAGTAAGCGTCTATTTCAAACACGATAGGTCCGGTGCAGCGCCAACCTTCCTGATCCCATTCTTC
>CAJXQV010000289.1 GCA_913058165.1 uncultured Chromatiales bacterium
ATCTGGCGGCGGTTGCCGAAACCTTGTTGCAGCAGAACCCGGGTCGTGTGGCCCGCCTTTCTATGTATGGGAAAATTCGTAAGGGCGGTGATGTTTCGATATTGAAAAGTTCGCGTTCGCAACGCGAATTGCTGGCTGCCGGCGTTGTAGTTGAAGGCCCCAGTGGCATGTTGGTGTTGCGCAATAAGATCTATGCGGAGGTCTTCAGTTCCCGCTGGGCTAATCAGCACCTGCCCTTTGGCTGGCGGCGATTGAGCATTGCAGCAGCTGCTGCTCTGGTGCTGGTGCTGGTGCCTATGTGGTATACGAAATATCTGCCGGCACCTTATGAGCGGGCTTTAACCGCGGCATCTCAGGATTATCAGGTCGCTTATGAGGCCTATGAAAGTTTGCGGTTTTTGCCCGGCTACGGCGATCACGCCGATAGCTTATTCGCCGAGTTTCTGGCACGTCAGAGCCGCAGCGCTGAATCGCTGGCTAATGCCACTCGAACCTATGAGCGGATGCAGAGCGTGCCCGGTGCAGAGCAACAAGCCCGTGAGCTATTTGCGGAATTTTGGGCCAGGCAGAGTAAAGCGCTAGCAATGCGTGGTGCGCGCGATGGCGCGTTGCTGGCTCAGTTGAATGCGCTTGATGTGCCCAGTGATGAGCGCCGCATGAACGCTGCCGGACTTATTGGTAATGACTACCGCCAGTTGTTAGGCACTATTCGTGTGGGAGGCTCGCTAAGATCTATGCAGGTGGATGCGCAGACATCGCAATTGGCGTTGTTGGACGATCAGCAGTCGGTTCAACTATGGCAGTTGCAGGGCAACCAAATGGCCGTGCAGTTAAGCGACTTCGAGCTGGCTGCTGAAGAGCGCTTGCAGATACAGAGTCGTTTGATTGTTTCCGCTCCTCCGAGCGCGGATACCATGCAGGTGTCGGTTCTTACTGATCATCCGCGGGTGAGCGATTTACAGCTGTTGGTGCGAGCCCCATCGGGCAGCACGGTTAAACTGAATTTGGCCGAGGCGACTGCCGGTGCACAAAGTGGCGAGTACTTGTTTAGTGCTGAGTCGGTTCCGGCATTACAGGCATTGTTGGCCGATGATGCGTCCGGGACCTGGAGCGCTTCTTTCGCAGATACAGAACGCGGTGTAACCGGCGTTCTATTAGGTTGGGATATCCGTATTCCGGAAGCGCTCACTGAGCGCATCGATGACACTAGCCTTGCTGCGCAGATTCCTGAGCCGGTATTAACGACAATGATTTACTCTGTATTGGGCCCCTTAGGTAAGACCGCATTAGCTTGGCCGGATGATGAAGACGTTGCCGGAGACTTATTGGTGTGGGATCTGGCCAGTGCCGCTGTGCTAAGCCGTATTCCCCGTGACGATGATTTTGTTGATGCTATATATGCGCTGAATGGAGCTGCTGTGCTAACCATTGGCCAGCGCGAGCTTCAGGTTTGGGATACAGCGAACGGCGCTCGCCGCGGCAGTATTGTGTTGCCCACGGGCGGCGGATCGCCCCAGGCTATATCGATTGATGGCCGCTATCTGGTTCTCGGCATCGACCGTGATGACGGCAGTCGTGGCTATCGCACCTGGGATCTGGAAACGCTGGAACCCCGTGGCGAGATTATCTCCGCGGAGGGTGCGGGTGCGGTGGCCATTGACAGTCGGGGGCGCTATCTCGCGATTGCCGACAAAGACCGTCTGGTGCGTATTTGGTCGGTGCGTGATGCAACGTTGTTTCGGGAGTTTCAACAATCGAATCCGGCCCGTCATATTGCATTTGATTCTGCCGGCCGTTGGTTGGTGAGCCAGGATTCACGTCAAACGCTTCGGGTTTGGGCTGTAGAAGGCCGTCAGAATTTCCCTGTGCTGGAGCGCAAAGGTAACCAGTTTTGGCAGTACGAGTTTTCTACCAACGGTGATCAGATATTTGTAGGTTCCGGTGGCCGTTCTTATGACCTTGTTAGCTTGCCGGTGAGTAGGGTAACGGGTCAATCGGTGCGTCATCCGACGTTGATCGCCGACAGTGAGTACCCGGCGCTGCCGCAACCGATTCTTATAGCTTCGCAAAACCTGGCGATAACGCATGATGGCAAGCATGAAGTGAAGTTATGGCAGCTATCAGCCCAATCATCTTTAGTTGATAGCATTGCTGGTGTGCCAATTTCCCGAAGTGCATTGACTGTTAATGGTGATCGGATCGCATTGGGCTCAGCCGATGGTGGCGTTAGGGTTTTTCCGTTTGATAGTGATCCCAGTTTAATGATTTTTCCGGGCGCAGATTCGCTGAGCAACAGCCACGCTTCTGCGATTAGTGTTTTGAGCTTCGATCGCACCGGTGATTTGTTGGCCAGCGGTTCGGTTAATGGCACGATAAAAATCTGGGATTCGAAGGCTGGTATACCATTGCAGTTTGACGCTCGGCATCAGGACGGCGCTATTCTTGACCTAAAGTTCTCTCCGCTGAGTAATGTCTTAATTTCGGCAAGCAAAAGAATGATTGTTGTGACCGATGTGCTGTCGGGCGAACGGTTGGCTGAGCAGCGTTTTGCCGGCAGTGTTCCGCA
>CAJXQV010000290.1 GCA_913058165.1 uncultured Chromatiales bacterium
GATTGCCTCTTGTCTCGTGGGCTCGGAGATGTGTATAAGAGACAGGCCTTTGTGGTGTAATAAACTTCGACGCTATTTTAAATATTTGTTTATTAACAAGTTTATTGGCGCCCTAGGGTTGTAGACGACCACGGCAACGCCATTGCCCGGGTTTTATCGGGCTTGGGCCGGCTTGCTCCGGCAGCTGGACCGACCGCTCCCATCGAGCTCTGTCGTGCAGTCTGGATTCAAGGTTCAGCCACAACTCAATGGCAGTAAACCACAGACGATAGCCGCCCCAGTGCGGTGGCCGCGGAACTGCTGTGTCGGCGAAGCGAGCATTGGTTTCGGCAAACTGCTGTTCCAGCGCGTCTCGTGAACTGATTCCTTGGCTTTGTAAGCTGGCCCAGGCCCCAATCCGGCTGCCCCGGTGACGGCTTAAGAAGTAAGCATCACTTTCTTTTGCCGGCGATTTAATCATCAGGCCTTCACCCCTGACCTGTCGCCCCTTGCTGTCCCAGTGCATAACAAATGCAACGTTCGGGTTTTTATCAATATCTGCAGATTTTGCAGACAGGTAATTGGTATAGAGCACCAGGTAGCCCGGATCTATGATGAGGTCTTTGCAGAGCACAACACGGACGCTGGGCTGTCCACGCTCATTTACGGTGGCTAATGACATGGAGTTGGGATTAGGTTGCGCTCGCTCCTGCATGGCCTCATCGAGCCAGAGTTTCGTCAGTGGCAGTGGGTTGGCAGGCAGGTTTTCGGGTAACAGTTCCATGAGTCAGGTATCTCAGAAGTGGATGACTGAGCGAATGCTTTTGCCTTCGTGCATCAGCTCAAAGGCATCATTGATGTCCTCGAGGGGAAGATTATGCGTCACCATCTCATCGACTTTAATTGCGCCATCCAGATACTGGTCAACATAGCCCGGCAGTTGGCTGCGACCTTTCACTCCGCCGAAAGCTGTGCCGCGCCATACTCTGCCGGTAACCAGCTGGAACGGGCGTGTTGAAATCTCCTGGCCTGCACCGGCAACGCCAATAATGACCGATTCGCCCCAGCCCTTATGGCAGCACTCTAGAGCTGCTCGCATGAGGTCAGTATTGCCAATGCATTCAAACGAATAGTCGACGCCCCCATTAGTGAGTTCGACGATAGCTTCAGCAATGGGCAGGTCGTAGTCGTTGGGATTAACGCACTCTGTTGCGCCGAGCATGCGCGCCATTTCGAACTTTGCGGGATTTATATCGACAGCAAGTATGCGTTCTGCACCTGCCATTACGGCGCCTTGAATAACGCTAAGCCCTATGCCACCAAGGCCAAATACAGCAACGCTGGAGCCGGGTTCAACTTTAGCCGTATTGAGCACGGCGCCGATCCCCGTGGTAATACCGCAGCCAAGCAGGCAAACCTTATCAAGCGGTGCCGCCGGGTTGATTTTTGCAACTGAGATCTCGGGCATTACGGTGTATTCAGAAAAGGTTGATGTGCCCATGTAATGAAAGATGGGTTTGCCGTTCAGTGAGAACCGGCTGCCGCCATCGGGCATAAGTCCCTGGCCCTGTGTGACCCGGATGGCTTGACAGAGATTGGTCTTGCCTGATGTGCAGTAGGAGCATTGCCCGCACTCAGGTGTGTACAGAGGTATAACGTGATCGCCTGGCTTGACCGACGTTACACCGGGTCCGACTTCTTCAACAATGCCGCCGCCTTCATGTCCGAGGATGGAAGGAAACAGGCCTTCTGGGTCTGCGCCTGAGAGGGTAAAGGCGTCGGTATGGCACACGCCGGTGGCGACGATACGGATCAGTACTTCACCCTGTTTGGGGCCCTCGACATCAATAAGTTCAATGCTTAAGGGCTTGCCCGCTTCCCAGGCAACAGCTGCTCTTGATTTCATTCCGACTCCTAGCGAATTATTTGATTACGATGATGGCTCTGTGCGATTGTCCGCAGTATAAGCAATACAGGGCAGATAACGACATGGTATCTTGCCAGCGACGTCCAACAGCCGGTTTTTTACTCGGCTTACAGTTGAAGAGAACCTCATGGATTTGAAAGAACTGCGCACGCGGTTATCTGATATCGATCAGCAGCTTTTGCAACTGATTGCCGAAAGGCAGTCGATTGTGGATGAGGTTGGAAAATTCAAGCGCTCGGAAGGTCGTGCCACGCGTGATTTTGCCCGTGAGAAAGATGTTATCGATGGTGCGCGCGCACAGGCGCAGACGCTAGGCCTGGCTCCTGACCTGGCCGAACAACTCATGACGATGTTAATTACATCATCGTTGACTAAACAAGAGCGGGCGCGCGTCAAGGCAGAAGGTCGTGGCTCCGGTCGACGTGCGTTAGTGATCGGTGGCGCTGGCAAGATGGGCCAATGGTTTGTTAACTTTCTAGACTCGCAGGGTTATCAGGTGATGGTTGCCGATCCTATCGGTTCGGTAGATGGGGTTGAGTGCATCAGTGACTGGCGTCAGGCCAGCGGTGAATTTGCGCTTACTGTGATTGCTGCGCCGCTCAGCAAGACCCCCGATATTTTAAGCCGTCTCTTATACACATCTCCGAGCCCACGAGAC
>CAJXQV010000291.1 GCA_913058165.1 uncultured Chromatiales bacterium
TCTACACAGAGTAGATCGTCGGCAGCGTCAGATGTGTATAAGAGACAGTTTTTTAGCTCCAGAGTGAGTTGTAGCCATGCCATGCGAGCTGCCCTAATAGGTTGCCGGTGAGCTGCCGGAAAAACCGGCAGCTATTACTTTGCTTTGTTCAGACTCATGAGAGTCCGAGACGGCGCTCGAGATAATGAATGTCGGTGCCGCCCGCCTTGAATGCCGCGTGCTGGAAGATTTCTTTATGCAGCAAAGTATTGGTTTTGATGCCGTCGATAAAGAGCTCATGCAGCGCAGAGTTCATGCGGGCGATAGCAGTATCACGATCTTCGCCATAGGAAATAAGCTTGCCGATCATTGAGTCGTAATAGGGTGGTACGGCATACCCACTGTAAAGATGGCTATCAACGCGAATGCCCGGGCCGCCCGGCGGATGCCAGGTGTCGACGGTGCCTGGAGAGGGCATAAATGTCTTCGGGTCTTCGGCATTAATACGGCACTCAAATGCGTGCCCGCGCAGCTTGATTTCATCCTGAGTAAAGCTCAGCTTGTCGCCATTAGCGACGCGGATTTGTTCTTTAACAATGTCGATACCAGTGATCATTTCGGTCACCGGATGCTCTACCTGCAGTCGCGTATTCATTTCAATAAAGAAGAACTCGCCATTCTCATACAGAAACTCAAATGTACCCGCATTCCGGTAACCCAGTGTGCGACAGGCCTCAGCGCAGCGTTCCCCCATGGTCATACGTTGCTCATGAGTAATGCCCGGAGCTGGAGCCTCTTCAATAACTTTCTGATGGCGGCGTTGCATCGAGCAATCGCGTTCAAACAGATGTACCGCATTGCCATGGTTGTCGGCCAGAACCTGAAACTCGATATGCCGGGGCTTCTCGAGAAACTTCTCCATATAGACTTCATCATTACCGAACGCAGCACCGGCTTCAGCTTTAGTCATATGAATCGAGTTGAGCAGCGACGCTTCGGTATGCACAACGCGCATGCCTCGACCGCCACCGCCGCCGGAAGCTTTAATGATGATCGGGTAGCCAATGCTGCGGGCAATCCGCAGGCACTCGTCGGGTTCGTCGGGCAGCAGTCCGTCAGAACCGGGTACGCAGGGCACACCCGCTTTTTTCATTGCCTGGATGGCTGAAACTTTGTCGCCCATCATCCGAATAAGGTCAGGTGTTGGCCCGATAAAAACAAAGCCGCTACTTTCACAGCGTTCAGCGAAGTCGGCATTCTCGGACAGGAAACCGTAACCGGGATGAATGGCTACAGCATCGGTAACTTCGGCGGCACTGATAATTGCAGGCATGTTCAAGTAGCTGTCTTTTGACTGGGGCGGACCAATGCAGACCGTCTCGTCAGCGAGAAGAACATGCTTCTGAGTGGCGTCAGCAGTGGAGTGAACGGCAACGGTTTTGATGCCGAGTTCGCGACAGGCGCGCTGAATGCGTAATGCAATTTCACCGCGGTTTGCTATCAATACTTTATCGAGCATGTTGGTTACTTATTTCCGGTTGCGGGCACAGCGAGGCTGCCGTACTCCTGCTAATTTAATACGAGTTACCCGATGACGATCAGGGTCTGTCCGAACTCAACAGGGTCACCATTCTGCGCTTCGATTGCCAGCACAGTACCTGCTACATCCGCTTCAATCTGGTTCATCATTTTCATTGCTTCAATGATGCATACGGTGTCACCGACGGCAACAGTGTCGCCTACTTTAATAAAAACGTCTGCAGTGGGTGATGGGGATGTGTACATCGTGCCAACCATCGGTGCGGTGACCGCATGGCCCCGCGGTGCAGAGGCTTCCGGAGCGGCTGCCGGTGCTGCTGGGACACCTGCCGATGCAGTAACTGCAGGAGCCTGGACGGCGACGGGTTGTGGTGCTGCTGCATACCCTGACGTCGGATAACGGCTGATCCGGACAGAATCATCACCTTCGGTAATTTCGATTTCGGCGATGCCGGATTCTTCCAGCAGCTCGATCAGTTTTTTGACTTTGCGGATATCCATGATGAGGTTCCTGTCGGTTTAGCTTTTGAGTTTATTGTTTGCGGCAAGTAGCGCGAGTTCATACCCGTAAGTTCCCAGGCCGCTGATGGTGCCAACAGCAATATCCGAAAAATAGGACTGTCGACGGAATTCTTCGCGCGCATAGACATTGCTGATATGTATCTCGATAAACGCAATCGCGGTGCCGAGAATGGCATCGCGCAGGGCGACACTGGTATGGGTAAAGGCACCTGGATTAAAGAGGATAAAGTCGGTATTGCCCGCAGCCGTGTGAATCCGGTTAACCAGATCGCCCTCGACATTGCTTTGGAAGGTATCCAGTGAATGGCCTAACGCAGCCGCGGCATCGTTCACGTTGGTTTCCAGCTCTTTTAGCGTAGTGCCGCCGTAAACAGCCGGTTCACGGGTGCCCAGAAGGTTGAGATTGGGGCCGTTAAGAAGAAGAATGGATGCCATCGGTTAAGCTCAGATCAGCGAAGATGGCAGCATGATAACCTGTCTCTTATACACATCTCCGAGCCCACGAGACAAGAGGCAATCTCG
>CAJXQV010000292.1 GCA_913058165.1 uncultured Chromatiales bacterium
GAGATTGCCTCTTGTCTCGTGGGCTCGGAGATGTGTATAAGAGACAGGGTTATTAGTCAGATTCCGATTGCCGCACTGGTTGGGGTGATGTTCATGGTCGTTATTGGCACCTTTGAATGGTCAAGCTTCAACACCATCGGCAAAGTGCCCTCCAGTGAAGTCATTGTCATTCTCGTGGTCACACTGGTTACCGTATTTATGCACAACCTGGCGCTTGCTGTATTTGCCGGCGTTATTGTTTCGGCGCTGGTGTTTGCCTGGGAAAGTGCACAACATGTGTGGCTAAACCCGCATGATATCGATGATAAAACCCGCATCTACAACCTACAGGGTGTGCTCTATTTCGGCTCAGTAAGAGAGTTTTCAGACAGCATGTCGCCGGCCACTGATCCGGATCAGGTCATTATTGATTTCAAGCACGCTCGTGTTGCCGACTACTCCAGCATGGAGGCGCTCAATGCATTGACCGAACGGTATCGTAAAGCAGGCAAACGGTTGCGACTTCGCCACCTAAGTCCCGAGTGCCAGAAAATGATTAAGACCGCCGGTAAGCTCATCGAAATTGAAGTGGCCGAAGACGATCCGCACTACTCGGTAGCCCGCATCTGATTTCTCCATAACGGAAAAGCGGCGCTCCGGCTCCGCCCAGGAGCCCTGTTTGCTCCAGCAACAGGCTACAATAAGCGCTCACCGATATAAGAGCATTCAACGTGGCTTCTCCGCACGGCAAAACTCCTGCTACCCCGGCCAACACTTGGCGCGAAGCACTGACCCGCAATTTGGCCGTATTCGTCTACTCCCGGCGGGCGCTGGCACTGGTATGGGCAACCAACCACCGTCTGGCAATAGCCCTTGGTCTACTCACTCTGGCGGCCGGTTTACTGCCTGCCGCAATGGCCTGGGTCGGCAAACTGATCGTTGATGCCGTTGTTCTGCAAATGAACCTGGTTCGGGCCGGCAATATCGCCGACTACTGGGTGGTATTAAAGCTGGTCCTGCTGGAGGGAGGCATTATTGCCTTGCTGAACGTTGCCCAACGCGGCATCAACGCCTGCCAATCGTTACTGCGTGCCGAACTTGGTCAGCGGGTCAACGAAATGATTTTGGAGAAAGCACTCACGCTCGACCTCAGCCAGTTCGAAGACTCCGAGTTCTATGACAAACTGCAACGCGCCCGACGTGAAGCATCGAGCCGCCCACTGAGCTTGGTGATGCGCAGCTTCTCGTTAATCCAACAACTCATTGCACTGATAAGCTTCAGTGTATTGATTGCCCAGTTCTCTATCTGGGCCATGGTGCTGCTCATAGCTGCCGGCCTGCCCGCGTTCTTTGCCGAAACCAAATTCTCGGGCGATGCCTTCCGACTGTTCCGCTTTCGTGCTCCAGAATCACGACTGCAGAACTACCTTGAAATAGTGTTGGCGCGTGAAGATCACGCACAGGAAGTAAAGCTCTTCGGACTCGGCAGCATGTTGCTCGAACGCTACAGGGCAATTTTTCGCAAGGTCTATGCCGAAGACCGTGCGCTCACCATCAGACGTGAAACCTGGGGCCTACTGCTAACACTCCTCGGAACCATTGCGCTTTACGGGGCTTACGCGTGGATTGTTATTGCGGCGATCAACATCACCATCACTCTGGGTGCGATGACCATGTACCTTCTGTTGTTCCGTCAGGGGCAATCGGCGGTTTCTGCCGGACTCGGTTCCATTGGCGGCATGTACGAAGACAACCTCTACCTGACCAACCTCTACGAGTACTTAGAACAGGCACCACAGCAGCACCAAGGCAGTGCCGTGGATGGTCCTGCCCCCAAAGATGGCGTTCGCTTTGAGAACGTGAGCTTTAAGTACCCGGGTGAAACTACTGCCACGCTGGTGGATATCAATATGAACGTGCGACCCGGCGAAAGCCTCGCCTTGGTGGGTGAAAACGGTGCCGGTAAAAGCACCATCATCAAATTATTATGCGGCTTTTATACGCCAGTATCAGGGCGCGTTTTATTGCATGGTCGGGACATACAGGAATGGGATAGAGACACCTTACACCGGCGCATCGGGGTAATCTTTCAGGACTTTAACCGCTATCAATTCAATGTCGGCGAAAACATCGGTGCCGGCGATGTAGAGGGTTTTAGTGATGAAGCCCGCTGGAAGGACTCTGCGCACAAAGGCATGGCCACGCCGTTTATTGAGCGCATGGAGTATGGGTTCAAAACGCAACTGGGCAACTGGTTTAAATACGGCAAAGAGCTATCAACCGGGCAGTGGCAAAAGGTTGCTCTCTCCCGCGCCTTCATGCGCAGCGGCGCGGAAGTCTTAGTATTGGATGAACCGACGGCTGCGATGGATGCTGGAGCCGAAGCCGAACTGTTTGAATATTTCCGCGACCACACCAAGGGCAAAATCACCGTATTGATATCGCATCGATTTTCAACTGTGCGCCAGGCTGACCGGATTGCCGTGCTGGAGCAAGGCCAAATTATTGAATGCGGCACGCACGATGAGTTCTGTCTCTTATACACATCTCCGAGCCCACGAGACAAGAGGCAATCTCGT
>CAJXQV010000293.1 GCA_913058165.1 uncultured Chromatiales bacterium
AGATTGCCTCTTGTCTCGTGGGCTCGGAGATGTGTATAAGAGACAGTTTCAGTGCTGGCTATCTTTGCCTGTCTGGCTCCGTTCTCCGATAAAGTTTTTAAGATTGTTGCAGACCCGCTGATGTCGCAAATGGCAGACTTGAACGGTGAAGGCGGAACCCAGATGCAGATGATTGCCACTCAGGTGGCCTCTCCGTTTCTGGTGCCGTTCAAAACCTGCATGTGGGTTGCGTTGTTCATTGCCATGCCGGTAGTGATCTATCAGGTCTGGGCCTTTGTTGCTCCCGGGCTGTACAAGCAGGAGAAGCGCTTTGCGATACCAATGGTCGCATCAAGTATTTTGCTGTTTTACATAGGCGTTTTCTTTGCCTATAGCGTTGTTTTTCCGTTGATGTTTGCCTTCTTTACTGCTGCCGCCCCCGAAGGCGTTGCAGTGATGACTGACATCAACAGTTATCTGGATTTTGTCCTGGCTATTTTCTTTGCCTTTGGCCTCGCCTTTGAAGTGCCTATTGCCACGGTGATGCTGGTGTGGTCCGGACTAACGACCACCGAGAGCCTCGGCAAAAAACGCGCTTATGTGTTTCTGGGTTCGTTCGTTGCAGGTATGCTGTTAACGCCTCCCGACGTCATCTCACAAACCTTACTGGCCGTGCCGGTCTACCTGTTGTATGAAGTCGGCATTCTAATGGCGAAGCTTACGGTGAATAAGAAGAAAGCCGAGGCCTCCGCCGATGATGACAGCGACGCCAGCTAAACGCGGCGCCAGACGATGAGCCAGCCTTTGCCGCAACTCACCTTCAAGGCTGTTGCTCTGGGCATTGGCTTGGCCATGTTGCTTGCCGGTGCCAATGCCTACCTAGGGCTGTTCGCCGGCATGACTGTTTCGGCATCGATTCCAGCAGCCGTCATCTCAATGGGTCTGCTCAAGCTGTTTCGCAACAGTAATATTCTGGAAAACAACATTGTGCAGACCGCTGCATCTGCCGGCGAATCGCTGGCAGCGGGCGTAATCTTCACACTACCTGCGCTCATCATACTGGGCTACTGGGAAACCTTCGATTACTGGTGGGTGTGCATGATCGCCGGTATCGGCGGACTGCTCGGGGTGCTGTTCACGGTGCCCTTACGACGCTCATTTATCGTTGATCAGGGGCTTATTTACCCGGAAGGCACTGCCACTGCCGAGGTGCTGAGAGCCAGCGAAACTCCGGGCGCAGGACTTAAAGTTCTCGCGCTGGGTGGCGTCATTGGCGCAGTGGTTAAGCTCTGCGAAGCGGGCCTAAGGCTCTGGCCATCGAGCGCGGCAGGCGGCACTTGGGTGGGCCAAAGCACAGCCGTTTATGCGGGCACTAATCTGTCGCCGGCACTTTTAGGCGTCGGCTATATCGTCGGCATTAATGTGGCTGCGCTAATTCTGATCGGCGGCGCGCTCTCCTGGTACGTAGCCATTCCAATCTACAGCACCTGGTTCGCCACTGGCGATCCGGTGCTGGCTGACATGCTCAACAACAGTGCCAGCGCGGTTGATGTCGCTTTTAAGATCTGGACCAGCAAGATCCGTTATCTCGGTGTTGGTGCAATGCTGACCGGCGGTCTCTGGGCCTTAATATCGGTCCGCAGCTCTATCATCAATGGCATTCGCAGCGGGCTAAAGGCCGACCAAGGAACATCAGGCGCAGCGGATGCGGACGATGCGCCTATGGCTCTGGTTATTGGCGCCGCGTTAGTGCTTACCGTGCCATTGTTTCTGCTGTATCTACAGATCGTTAATAGCGTGGGTATCGCATTGGCAATGACACTGGTAATGGCAATAGCGGGGTTTCTGTTTTCGGCAGTCGCCGGTTATATGGCCGGCATCGTTGGCTCATCGCACAACCCTATTTCCGGCATTACCATTTCCACAATCCTGCTCGCCTCGCTGCTGCTGCTATGGCTCACGGGCAGCGATGGCATTGGCCCAACAGCGGCAATTGTTATTGGTGCGGTAGTTTGTTGTGCTGCTGCTATTGCCGGCGACAACATGCAGGATCTAAAAGCCGGGTATTTGCTGGGGGCAACACCTTGGAAGCAACAGCTTATGCAGTGTGTTGGCGTACTCTCATCAATGCTGGTGATGGCGCCTATTCTTAACCTGCTGCTAAAGGCTTACGGCATCGGCTTACCCACGGCCGAGCAACCCGATGCCTTGCTGGCACCGCAAGCCGCGCTGATGGCTTCAGTTGCGGAGGGTGTTTTTTCCGGCAACCTGCCCTGGACCATGGTGGCTATTGGTGCCGGAATCGGCATCAGTATTATTCTCATCGATGAATGGCTGGCCGCACGCAAAGCATCATTCCGGGCGCCGGTACTGGCGGTGGCCATCGGCATTTATCTGCCGCTGGAACTGGCCGTACCCATATTTGTCGGCGGACTCATTCACTGGCTTGTCAGTCGAACTGGCGCGCCAGGCAATAACGGCATGTTATTGGCGGCCGGCCTTATTACCGGCGAGGCGCTTATCGGTATTCCTGTCTCTTATACACATCTGACGCTGCCGACGATCTACTCTGTGTAGA
>CAJXQV010000294.1 GCA_913058165.1 uncultured Chromatiales bacterium
TCGGCAGCGTCAGATGTGTATAAGAGACAGTGTCACCACCGAAGGCGGGTAAAACCATGTTGTTGCAGAATATCGCGACAGCGATTACCGCGAACAACCCTGATGTCACTCTCATCGTGCTGTTGATTGATGAGCGCCCTGAAGAAGTAACCGAAATGGCTCGCACTGTGCGCGGGGAAGTGGTCTCGAGTACCTTTGACGAGCCAGCCAGTCGCCATGTGCAGGTGGCTGAGATGGTTATCGAGAAGGCCAAGCGTCTGGTTGAGCACAAGAAAGACGTCGTTATTCTGCTTGACTCAATCACCCGTTTGGCGCGTGCTTATAACACGGTCATCCCTTCTTCCGGAAAGGTGCTTACCGGTGGTGTTGATGCCAACGCATTGCACCGGCCGAAGCGATTCTTCGGTGCTGCGCGTAATGTGGAAGAGGGCGGCAGTCTTACTATTCTGGCTACAGCTCTGGTCGATACCGGCTCGAAGATGGATGATGTGATTTACGAGGAGTTCAAAGGTACCGGTAATATGGAAGTCCATCTGGATCGCCGTATCGCTGAAAAACGTATCTATCCGGCGATTAATATCAATCGCTCTGGCACCCGTAAAGAAGAGCTATTAATTAACCCCGATGAGCTGCAGAAAATCTGGGTGCTGCGTAAAGTGCTGCATCCGATGGATGAGCTTGCTGCGGCAGAGTTCCTATTGGGTAAAATGCAAGAAACCAAGACGAATGCGAGCTTCTTTGATGCAATGAAGCGCTAGCGCTTAGTCCGATACACACAAAAAAACCTGCTTCGGCAGGTTTTTTTGTGTCTGCAGTTAATCGCTGGGGGTACCGCACCGTTGGTCGGTATATGGTTAGAATGATCGGCATCAATAACGCATGTCGAGACCGGATGGGTGCAGGAGAATGGTCATGCAATTTTTACGTAAGGGTTTTTTTGCCGGCGTGCTGCTGCTTGCTGCTTACGGGGCATTTCAATGGGTGCCGCAGGCCCATGAGGCGGTAGATGTTTATTACGCAAGCAACTGGAACGACCGCCCTTACGGAGTGGTCGGTTTTCCGAGCTTTAATGCTAAAACAGGCAAAGACTTTGTTAATGGAGGTGCAACCGCTGTCCAGCAGACGACTGGCGGCACAATGGTCTTACCTGCGGGCGCATCAGCTGAGAACAAGGTTCCGGCAATGGTGATTTTGCATGGCTCGGGTGGTGCATGGGGTGGCCGTAGCGTGAATCTTGCTATGTTGCTGGCGGAACACGGAATTGCCGGATTAGCCGTAGATACCTTTACTGCAAGAAACCTGCGCTCCACCGACGATTACTTAGATCGTCTCGATAAGGCGCCTATCTATACGCAAATGGCTGATGCGCTTAGTGCGCTAAAAGCGCTTCAGGATCACCCGTATATTGACACCGAAAAAATTGGTGTGACCGGCTTTTCTCTTGGTGCCGGCTCAACCATGTACATGATGTTCGAGCCCGTGGTGGAGGGCGTGATGGGCAAAGACGGCCCACGTTTTTCTGCTTATGCCATGTTCTATGGCGGCTGCTCTGCCAACTTTGATGACTTCCGTGTCGAGGGCAGCCCGCTGCTTATCATGATGGGGGAAGCCGATGAGTCTATGTCGGTAGAGCGATGTGCCTGGATGCGCGATAAGCTCATAGGCATGGGCGTTGATGTTGAGATGGTGGTCTATGAGGGTGCCGGTCATGGTTGGGACAACCCTTACCCTCAGGCGTTTAAGGAAGGCGCATGGGTGACTAAAGACTGCATTATG
This sequence comes from uncultured Chromatiales bacterium, assembly GCA_913058165.1. GTDB lineage: Bacteria > Pseudomonadota > Gammaproteobacteria > Steroidobacterales > JABIQA01. The sequence goes on from CAJXQV010000294.1 coordinate 1,777, forward strand.
CGGTGGACAGAAACGGGCGAGAATATCGAAGAAAGTTCAGGTTATTCGATGGACTCCACTATTTCAGCAATGCTCGCAATTAATTCCTGCGGCGGCCCTGACGGCTACACGATGGGCTTCAATCGTAATGCGTACGAAAGCTCTAATCGTGATTTGTTGGCATTTCTATACAAGACATGGGGTATGTAGCTTCAGGAAACCTGGCCCAACTTATTTCTGTTCTCTGGCAATAGCCCGATAGCCGATATCGCCACGATAGTAGACGTTGTTCCAGTCGATAGAGCGCGTTAGCGCGTAGGCCTTCTGCTGAGCTTCTGTGACGCTACTGGCCAAAGCAACGGCACAGAGCACGCGTCCTCCGGCAGTGACTACCTCACCCTCTTTCTCAGCGGTGCCGGCGTGGAATACTTTGGTGTCGGTTTCGCTAGCAGGGTCGGGCAAACCGCTGATGAGATCGCCGTTCTCGTAAGCAAGTGGATAACCACCAGCGGCGAGCACAACGCCAAGTGCTACGCGAGAATCCCACTCGGCGGTTGTCTTATCGAGGTTGCCTGCAAGTGCAGCTTCGATAAGCTCAACCAGGTCGGTGTTGAGCCGCGCCATGATGGGCTGCGTTTCCGGGTCGCCCATGCGGCAGTTGAACTCAAGCACTTTCAGGCTGCCATCAGGCGACACCATAAGTCCGGCGTAAAGGAATCCCACATAGGGCTGTCTCTTATACACATCTCCGAGCCCACGAGACAAGAGGCAATCTCG
>CAJXQV010000295.1 GCA_913058165.1 uncultured Chromatiales bacterium
ATGTTGCAGCAGATCGTCGCGGCAGTCAGCCCGGCGTTGCTCATGCTGATGACATCGCGTTTGTCATGCGCTCGCTCGATACCGAGCTCGATGACCCAACGGCAGAAGACTTGGCAATGAGTAATTTAATGAGCAGCTATTGGGTGCAATTTGCACGCACCGGCAATCCGAATCATCCCGACTTGCCGCCGTGGGAAGAATACATTGGCCCGGAGGGCACTGTAATGTTGTTCAGCGACGCGCCTCATGCGGAAACTGCATTCCTGCAGGACCGGATGAATTTTCACATTCAGCGCGGTCAAAATTTTTCGAGCAAGGTACGCAGCAAAGTGCAATTGCCGGAGATTGGGCAGCCTAACTAAAGGTCTCTACGCACAAGATAAAACAGGCCCGCAGGCAAGCTATTAATCGCTAATGCCCAGGTCTTTAATCTTGCGGGCCAGCGTATTGCGCCCCCAACCGAGCAGCTTTGAAGCCTCCTGCTTTCTACCGCGCGCATGACTCAAGGCAGTTTGAATCAACACCTTTTCAAACTCAGGCGCAGCTTCCGTTAACAATGGCTCAGCAGACGTATCGTTGATGCGGGCTTCAGCCCAGCGCTGCAACGCAGCTAGCCAGTCGCTTTGCGCCGAAACCCCGGTATCACGACCGCCAAGCTCATCGGGAATATCATCAATCCGAATCTCAGTGCCCGGGGCCAACACCGTTAGTTTTCTGCACGCATTAACCAGCTGGCGCACATTGCCAGGCCAGTTAAATGCCTGTAATGCCCGCAATGCGGAAGGGGTTACCGACTTCGGATCCACCCCCAGCTCCGCAGCAGACTTCGCCAGATAGTGGGTCATTAATGCAGGAATATCTTCGCGACGCGCTCGCAATGGTGGCGCAACAATACTAATGACGTTCAGCCGGTGATAAAGATCATCACGGAACCGGTTTTCGATAACGGCCTGCTTGAGGTTCTGGTTGGTCGCCGCAATAATTCGCGTATCAACTTTGATAGGGGTTTGGCCGCCAACCCGGTAGAACTCGCCTTCGGCCAGAACGCGCAATAAGCGGGTTTGCAAATCCGGCGACATATCGCCAATTTCATCGAGAAACAATGTGCCGCCATCAGCCTGCTCAAAACGGCCGATCCGGCGATGATCGGCACCAGTGAAGGACCCCTTCTCGTGCCCGAATAACTCCGACTCAAGCAAGTCGGCAGCAATAGCCGTGGTGTTTAACGCCACCAATGGTGCGTTTGCGCGGGGGCTATTCTCATGCAGTGCGCGGGCAACCAGTTCTTTGCCGGTACCGGACTCCCCTGTAATTAAAACGGTCATACTTGATTTTGATAAGCGGCCGATTAGGCGAAACACGTTTTGCATGGCCGGCGCTTTACCTACCATTGCGGACATTGCCTGCGGCTCATCGACCCCGTTGTTTGCATCGTGCCGAGAATGGGCTGCACGACGAACCAGTGCAACGGCCTCATCAACGTCAAAAGGCTTAGGCAAGTATTCAAATGCGCCGGCCTGGTAGGCCGCAACCGCGCTATCAAGATCCGAGTGCGCTGTAATAACAATTACTGGCAGGTTTAGGCCCATCGCATCGAGCTGGTGGACCACATCAAGGCCATCGATACCCGGCATCCGGATATCCGTAACCAGCACATCGGGCTGCCCCCCTTCCAAAGCTTTGAGCATCGGCTCGGCGCGTTCGAAACAGCGCACCGTTATGCCATCCTGGGATAACGCACGCTCCATCACCCAGCGTACCGAGTCGTCATCGTCAACAACCCAAGCCGTTAGGGGAATCAATGCCATGTTAAACAGCCTCTACAGGCAGGCGCAACATGAAGACGGTGCGGCCGGGCTGTGATGTAAATTCAATTAAACCGTTATGCCGGCTTACCAAATCTTGAGCGAGAGGCAAGCCAAGGCCGGAGCCTTCGGCACGCCCGCTGACCAAGGGGAAAAACAGCGAATCCTGAATGTCTTCCGGCACGCCGGGACCGTTATCTTCGATCTCGATGCTGGCGATTAACTTCTTACGCTCTTTGCCCAGCATCACATTGGTCAGGGCGCGCGTGCGGAGAATGAGCTCTCCGCCGCATTCCATTGACTGCGTAGCATTTCGGGCAATGTTGAGGACCGCCTGAATCATCTGGTCGCGATCCAACATCAAAATAGGCAGGCTGGGGTCGTAATCTCGCACCAAGGTAAGATCATGATCGAGTGCTTCGTTTTGAATTAGCGACGCCACATGCTCAAGCACCTCATGCACATTAATAGGGTCTTTGCGGGGCAGCTGAATCGGCCCCAAAAGGTTATTCATCAGGCTGGCCAGCCTATCGGCCTCACGAATAATAATGCCGGTGAATTCTTTTAACTCGGGTGTGGGCAACTCACGCTCCAGTAGCTGAGCAGCACCGCGCAACCCACCCAGAGGATTGCGAATCTCATGGGCCAGTTGGCGAATGATCTGCCTACTCCTGTCTCTTATACACATCTCCGAGCCCACGAGACAAGAGGCAATCTC
>CAJXQV010000296.1 GCA_913058165.1 uncultured Chromatiales bacterium
ATCTACACAGAGTAGATCGTCGGCAGCGTCAGATGTGTATAAGAGACAGGAAAGCCCGAATCCAAGAGCACTTCACTGTAATTATGGAGACTCTGGGTCTGGACTTACGCGATGACAGCCTTGTTGAAACTCCCCGGCGTATTGCGAAAATGTACGTAAGTGAAATCTTCGGTGGCCTGAACTACGCCAACTTCCCCAAGCTCACCGTCATACTAAACAAAATGAACGTCGATGAAATGATTACGGTTAAGAACATCGACCTCTCATCAACCTGCGAGCATCACTTTGTGACTATCGATGGCAGCGCCTCAGTCGCTTATATCCCACGCAAGAACGTTGTGGGTTTATCAAAGATCAACCGTCTGGTTCGTTTCTTCGCTCAGCGCCCTCAAGTTCAAGAGCGCCTTACAGAGCAGGTATTGGTTGCTCTGCAGGCACTATTAGAAACGGATGATGTTGCCGTAAACATGACCGCGGTTCATTACTGCGTGAAATCACGCGGCGTGATGGATGCCAATAGTGAAACCACTACTACGGCACTCGGCGGCGTATTCAAAAGCAGCCCGATCAGCCGCAGCGAATTCTTGATGAGCGTTAATAGTTAATCGCTGCAACCAGAAGCAATAAAAAAGCAGCCGGCAGGCTGCTTTTTTATTGCTATAAGCTGCCCGAAGAGCCGTCAAGGGTGCGCCACGTTTAACGTAACGCGGGTAAAACCCCGTCGGCGAAATATCGCGCCTGTTCAACCATTGCAGCCTGACGCTCACCGTGCGGATGAGCCACCGGCGAGCCGCCCAGAATGTAAACATGGTCAAGCCCAAGGTCAATGAGCTGACTCAAACGGGACTGGCACTTTTCTGCAGGACCGCAGATAGAAAACCAATCGACAAAACTATCGCTCACCTCGCCCGCATGCTCGGCTTCTTCCTGCGCATGACGATCCATGTCGTACTGAGATTGCATATGGCGTGCGAGCTCCTTTAACTCCGGCGGCAAGTGATCCAATGGCGCATTTTTCATGCCTGCAAAGTGAGCCACCATCCCGGCGATCATTCTGCCGATACTAATTGCACGCTGCTCATCCGGGTCACAGACTAAATTCACAAAAGCGCCGATGCTGATTGAATCACGAGAACGGCCAATAGCATTCAGATGGTCTGTAGCCGTTTTCATTGCCCAAGTGATTCGCTCGGGCGCACTGCCCACAGCAAAGCTAATACGATCACCGGCTTCAACCGCCATCCGAATAGTCTTAGGGCCAGTACAGGCAATATCCACCGGAGCCGGCGGCACTTGCTCATTGTTTAACCAGCGCAGCGCCGACTTTTTACCATTGCGGTCAATCACATCACCGCGCATATAACTGCGGATTTGTCCGACACCGGCGCGCAACTGTGCGGTCGTGCTATTGCGCACGCCGATGTGCTCTGCCGATGAATCACCGCGACCAATCACGCAAATAGCCCGCCCACCCGATTCCTGCTGCAGCGACGTCACTGCAGTTGCCGTAACCGCGGTATCGCGAGTTATGGGGTTGGTCACTCCGGTGCCAAGCTTCAAAGTACTGGTTGCTGCAGCTGCTAGATTGAGCTGTCCGTAAGGGTCCGGAGCCAGATTCTGGGTGTCGGGACACAGCAGGTAATCGAACCCCATAGCTTCAATCTCACGGGCCAGCCGCGCGGTATAACCGGGCGAAGCCTCCATCACCAGGCCAAATTCGGTTTGCTTAGAGGTCATTCGGAGCATCTCCACGTATCAGTTTAGGGGCGCAATTGCACCGAAATATTACTGCGCCTCAACCAACAAGCAAACGGAATTCACGTTGCTGTCCCGTAGCCGGTCTAAGGAAGGCTAGAATTTAGGGGATAAAGGAGATCAACTCAGATGTACATCAATTTTTGGTATCCCATTGCTTTAAGCGATGAGATCAGCAATGAAGCCCCCCTGCAGGTAGAACTGCTCAATCAGAAAGTCGTCGCATTCCGTGATTCCGCAGGCACGCCAATTGTGCTTGCCAATGTGTGCGTTCACCGCGGCGGTTCGCTTGGGCTGGGCAAAATCAATAAAGACGGCATTGAGTGCCCGTATCATGGCTGGCAGTTTAACGCGGCGGGTCAATGCACCTTCATACCCACACAAGCGGATAAAAACCCACCCAAGCGTGCCAAGGTAGACAGTTACCCCACTCAGGAAAAGTACGGTATCGTCTTTGCCTTTATGGGAGACCTACCGGAGTCGGAGCGACCACCCCTATATAACATTGAAGAGTTTGGTGCAGAGGGCTGGCGCGTCAACCGCACATTCTCGTTTGAGGTAAACGCCTACTATGAGCGATCCATCGAAAATGGCATGGATATGGCGCATAACGAATTCGTTCATCCGAACCAAGGGGCTCCCTCTGTTGGCGAATCTATCCGCATACACCCTATTCAGATTGAAGAAACTTCAGATTACGGTTGTGGCTTTATACAACCTGTCTCTTATACACATCTGACGCTGCCGACGATCTACTCTGTG
>CAJXQV010000297.1 GCA_913058165.1 uncultured Chromatiales bacterium
CTCCAGCCTAGCCAAAGTAGCGCTTCGATTCATACCGGATTCTGCGGCAATACCTGCAAGCACTTCGAAATTGCCGATATCGAGACAAGCCTCATGGTGTGCTGCAAACAAACGCTCTGCCAATGCATTCACATCGATCGCAGCATTGCCTGAGGCCTGATACAGCAGACAGTGCGCAGCCAGTGTATTCGGTGACATCGCAGTAGCTGATACGCCGAAAGCAATGCCCTCCTCCTTGCCGGTATCATGCATGTTTGCCATGATGACCCCGGCACGCTCCTCACCGAAAATTTGCTCGTAGTGTTCTTTACGCAACCTGCCTTCGCGGGGCATATCCGGAGTCAGTTGGAACGGCAACCACTCAATGGCAACATCGAGCTCAGGCCTTTTCGCCAATGCCTGATCAAGCCTGCGCTTACCGACGAAACACCAAGGGCAAACAAAATCGGAAACAATCTGTATGTGCAGAGGCTTAGTCATCATGCTTAGTAAATTCGCCCGCCCGTACTAATGTTGCCATGCATCCTTGAACCGCCACCATAGCCACCGAAGCTCGACACACCCACAGAACCATAGACCTGAGGCGCATCACAGGCGGTGAGCAAACTGCACACGGTTGCCAGCAATATAAATTTCATCCATTTAGTCTTCATTCGGTGCTACCTCCTTCGGCGCAATGACCCGATTCGGATCCCATGTCTGCAACGCAATGGCGGCACCGGAAGGGTCTGCAATTAATGCCACCTCGCCGCCAAGCCCGCGCTCACGGGCTTCCAGCAAAACCTGACCACCCAGCTCTACCACTCTAGCAAGTATCGGGGCAGGGTCTTCAACACGAATATAGGTCACCCAAACAGGGTCGAGTTCCTGCACCGGGTTTTTTACTAGACCAATGCGGGGTTTGTTTTTCTCGCCAAGGATTCGATAAGTGGCATCATCACTGAGCACCTCAGTTTCTGCTGAGTAGTTACCCAATGTGCCGTAAAAATTGGTTGCTGCATCCACGTCGTTAGTCCAAACCTCTGTCCAGAGAAAGTCGCCCACCCGGGGTGTTCGATCCATCGGGTCACCCGTGTTGGTTTGCACTAAGCCCAGAATCGCACCCTGTGGATCGGCAATCACCGCAAGCCAACCGCGGTCAGCTAATTCAGTTGGTGGCGTATAGACAACACCGCCATTCACCTGGACTGTAACAACGGCTGCATGAATATCACTCACAGACATCAGCGGAATCCACTGAGAGATTTCTTCAGTGCGCTGCAGTTTATTTTCGTTGACCATGCCCCCGATGAGTCGACCGTTATGCCTGATCACAGAATAATTGATGTCGTCACCAAGCCCGTACTTGCGCCCGACTTGCTCAAATTCCCAGCCGAACAACTCACTATAAAACTGCTGGGAAGCTTCGGGTGTATCCGTAATCAAATCGTACCAAACGATCTTACCGGACAACGACAGGCTGGTTGGGGTCTCACTAACAGGCGGCAAGTTCACCGACGCACAGCCTGACAACAGCACAACAGCAAACAACGCTGCAACAACACTCCGTATTCTCAAAACCGACTCTCCGCTCTAACGCTGCAATCCAATACCGGCAACAATGGCCCGCCCATCGTATCGATCTGGAGACCGCACAATAGCAAGTTTCCATCAGCAATTTGAGTAGTTTCGTGACGCGATTACTCCTGCGACCAGCAGCGCCACCGCCGTATCTATCTACCCAATTGATCAGCTGTCCACAGCACTCAATCGCCACACCCGTTTAGGGGACTGATTTAAATTCATTTTTTTGGCTTAAAGCCCTGCACTTATGGCTCCAATTCCTTAGTGACGGTTTACTTTACACCCTTTTAAACGCAAGGCTCTCGCTGTGTTATTTCCGGGAATACTGAAACCCAGGTTGCGCCCAACGACCTTCAGTTTCGACCAAGCAATAATTACCCTTAGATACATACTGAAGACTCTAGTAGGGACTAGGCTAAAAAAGGCGGATCAAATTGATCCGCCTTTTTTATTTCTACCTCACCCGGTTCCCATTTTTATTTACGGGCCTAGAATTAGTACAGATGCATTTAGATGAGATAACCCTGAGTTAGCTCAAGGGATACATCCCACAACTTCGCAGCCAAGGCCTCGTCCTGCATCTGCGGGCCCGGGTTCACTGCATTGCAATCCGAAAAGTAGTACCCGCCATAACCCTCTAATGCGGGTGCAGTAGCCACATAAGTTTCTGTTGCGGCACCGGCTTCAGTGGTCTTCATAAATGACCAGCCAATGAGGTCTGCGGCAATTTTCTGCCACCAGGGAAAATGCCGGCCGAGATTGGTATTAATCACGCCGGGGTGGACACAATTGGAGGTAGCGCCCGTGCCCTGCAATCGCTTATTCAGTTCCAAAGAAAACAAGCCGTTTGCGAGTTTGGACTGACCGTACATCTTCCAGGGTTCATAGCCTGTTTCACCTGAAAGATTGTCGAACTCAACACCACTCTCAGGAGCCTGTCTCTTATACACAT
>CAJXQV010000298.1 GCA_913058165.1 uncultured Chromatiales bacterium
GGAGATAGACGCGGTATCGCATCAGGGGGCTTGCACGGAAACCACCGAATGGGATGGTGAATACATGATGCGGGTGAACTTCGAGTTTTCGAAGCACCTACTAAACCACTGCCTTAAACAAAACATTCCGTTTGTCTATGCCTCATCGGCTTCTGTCTATGGTGCCGGTACCGATTTCCGAATTACCGCCGAGACCGAAAAGCCGATTAATGTTTATGCGTGGTCGAAACTTGTATTTGACCAGTATGTTCGCCGAGTGATCGATGGTGCCAGCTCGCAAATTGCAGGGCTGCGTTATTTCAATGTCTACGGTCCCAATGAATATCACAAAGCTGGTATGGCAAGCGTCATGCTGCATTTTTATCGTCAGTTGCGTGACGCCAATCAGGTGCGTCTGTTTAGCGGTTGTGATGGCTACAGTGATGGCGAGCAGCGCCGCGACTTCATTCATGTAGACGATGTGGTGAAGGTGAACCTGTGGTTGTTGGACAACCCCGATAAGTCAGGAGTCTTTAATCTGGGCACTGGTGGCAGCCGCACCTTCAATGACGTTGCCAAGGCTGCGGTTGGTTGGAACGGCTCCGGGGATATTTCCTATATTCCTTTTCCGGACAGCTTGCAGGGCAGCTATCAGAGTTTTACTGAAGCGGATATAACGGGCTTACAGGCTGCCGGTTATAACGATAAGTTTATCGCTATTGAAGAGGGTGTGCCCATGTACCTCGATTTCCTGAAGACCAATGGCCGACCCTGATATATGCGTCTTTTAGTGCTTACATCACACGCTGATTCACTGAACAGTATTCGACCTGAGGCCGAAATTTTTATCAGCATGCAGGAACTCGGGGTTGACGTCACTGTGATGACTCAGGCTGATGGCGTCTATAATGACCGGCTCCGCAAAGCCGGTGTGCGCCTGGTTAACTTTGTACCGCAGAAGAAGTTTGACCGGCATGCAGTTCGCTATGTGCGTAACTATGTCGTAGATCATGATATTGATGTGGTCTACGCATTTAATAATCCAGCCATCATTACCTGTAATCGGGCGTTGCGCGGGCTTAACCATGTTAGCTTGGTGACCTATCGGGGTCAGACGGGCAACTTAAGCCGCTGGGATCCGACCTGTTATCTCACTCATTTAAATCCTCGTGTCGATATGATTCTGGGCGTGTCGAACGCAGTGCGCGACAGTATCCGTGAAGCTCATCCATCGCCGGCAAAAGCCGAGACCGTCTACAAGGGTCACAATCTAGCCTGGTACAACGATGCGGCTCTGGATCTAAACACGCTGGGCATTCCAGCCGATGCCTTTGTGGTGGGCTGTGTGGCTAATAACCGCCCGCGCAAAGGCGTGCGGGTATTAGTTGATGCCACACATTATCTGCCGAAGCAGGCAAATATCCATTTTATTTTGGTTGGCGGTGGTATGGATGCGCCGGAAGTGCAGCAGCAGATTGCTGCGAGTCCCTACGCAGACCGCTTTCATGTTCTGGGTTACCGCCATGATTCGCTGGCGATTATTTCGGCGTGTGACGTTAGTGTATTGCCCGCAGTAAAGCGTGAAGGTTTGCCCAAGACCGTTATTGAAGCCATGGTTTATGAAACCACGCCGGTTGTAACTACTGCAGGTGGTAGCCCTGAGCTTGTCGACAACGGAGTTACCGGATTTGTAGTGCCGGTGAATAATGCTCCGGCCATTGCCGAAAAAATTAAGTGGTTGTATGAGCATCGGGCCAGTTGTAAAGAGATGGGTGAGCGAGCCCGAGTGCGCATTGATGAGCACTTTAATGTCAAGGACTCAGCAAAGCGCACTAAGCAACTGATGGAAGATCTTCTGGCGTGTAAGCAGTCCGCCTAGCATGAGCGCTGCCGCGGAGCCCAAGCGATACCTTGTGGTTGGCCCATCCTGGGTTGGCGATATGGTGATGGCACAGGCACTGTTTAAAACCCTGCGGCAACGCGAAGCAAATTGCGTAATTGATGTCATTGCACCGCAGTGGTCGTTGCCAATTCTTCAGCGCATGCCCGAAGTGCGCCGCGGTATTGGCTTGCCGGTAGGCCATGGCGACTTTTCCTTTAGTGTGCGTCGAGGCTTGGGCAAAAGTTTACGTCAGGAAAGCTACGATCAGTCGATCGTATTGCCGCGTTCGTTTAAGTCTGCATTAGTGCCCTTTTTCTCCTCCGCAAAAACCCGTACCGGGTATCGCGGCGAAATGCGCTATGGCCTACTGAATGATATTCGCCCACTGGACAAATTGGTGCTCGATCAAACGGTAAAGCGTTTTGTGGCGCTGGGGTTGAACCCTGGCGAATTGCCGGAAGCTATACCGCAACCAGCATTGACCATTGATCATAAAAATCAGCAGCGACTGTGCTCCGAACTTAGTCTGGATTTGTCACGCCCGGTAATTGCGATGATGCCCGGCGCAAGCTATGGCCCTGCTACTGTCTCTTATACACATCTGACGCTGCCGACGATCTACTCTGTGTAGAT
>CAJXQV010000299.1 GCA_913058165.1 uncultured Chromatiales bacterium
GATCGTCGGCAGCGTCAGATGTGTATAAGAGACAGGAGTTAGAATATCAACCTCGGCACGCAGCGCTTTGAGCTTTTCTTTTTGTCGCACACCGAAGCGATGTTCTTCATCAATAATTACAACGCCAAGGTCTTTGAATTTAATGTCGGCCTGCAATAGTTTGTGCGTGCCAATAACGATATCGACAGTACCTTTCTCAAGTTCTTCGAGCACGGCGCGGGCTTCTTTGCCGGTGCGGAAGCGTGATAGCACCTCAACGTTAACCGGCCAATCGGCGAAGCGATCGCAAAAGGTCTGATAATGCTGCTGGGCCAGTAGGGTGGTGGGGGCGACTACGGCAACCTGACTGCCAGCCGAAGTGATAGCAAAGGCGGCGCGCAGCGCTACTTCGGTTTTACCAAAGCCCACATCACCGCAAATGAGGCGATCCATCGGCTGTTTGGCACTTAAATCGGCAAGTGTTGCTTCAATGGCCGTGGCCTGATCTTCAGTGAGTTCAAATGGAAAGCCGGTGGCAAAGTTATCGTAATCGAGCTGACTGTATGGGTGTGCCGTACCTTCGCGGGCGGCGCGTTCCGCATACAACCCGAGTAATTCGGCGGCCACATCGCGAATTTTCTGGTTGGCTTTCTTCCGTGCTTTAGCCCACTGGTCAGTACCCAGCCGGTGCAGTGGAGCAGTGTCCGGTGATGCACCGCTGTAGCGTGAGATCAATTGCAATGAGCTCACCGGCACATGCAGTTTGTCACCGCCGGCGTATTCCAGCGAGAGGAACTCGGTGGGTATACCACCGGCATCCAGGTGGGATAAGCCAATAAACCGACCAACGCCATAGTCTTGATGCACCACGGCTGAACCCGGCGTGAGATCGTTGAGGTCATTTAGGATGGCCTCGGGATCGCGTACTTTGCGTTGCCGCCGCCGCCGCGGTGCTGCGCCGAACAGCTCCTGTTCGGCAATAATGCTAAGCCCGGCCAGTGGCAGCTCAATGCCGTTATCCAGCGGTGCTACGGTAATCGCCAGTGGCAAGTTACTGCTAATGAATTCCTGCCAATTACTGAGTACCGGCATACGAATGCCACGATGGCGGAGCAGGTCCGCCAGCATCTCGCGTCGACCCGGTGATTCGGCTGCAATCAAGCAGCGGCCTTTCTGGCTTTCGAGCCAGTCAGCAAGGGCCTGGGCCGGTTCATCGGCATGGCTGTTAATGAGTAACGCAGGCGCTGGCTTGGCGGGCAGATTTAAACCGTCGGCAGGCAGTTCGTTCACCGCAAGACTAATAACCGTGCGCGCGCTCAGGGCCTGATGTTGAAGTTCGAGCGACACGAACAGTTCCTCCGGGGTGAGCGCGGGGCGTTCGCTGTCGTGACGGTATTGCTCGTACTGTTGGTTGATCTGTTCCCAGTTGCTGTTCAAGACAGCATCAGTCTGGCCTAGGTTAATTATCAGTGTGTCGGTACTGAGGTAATCCCAAAGGCTTGCTGTGGACTCATGAAGCAGTGGCAGGTAGTTTTCGATACCGCCCGGGCTTCGACCTTCGGAGACATCGCGGTACACATCGCACAGGCTGGGGTTGCCCTCAAAGCGCTCGCGAAAGCGACTGCGGAACTCCTTGATGGCCTCTTCATGCAGCGCGAACTCACGCGCCGGTAGGCTGTGGATAGCATCGATGGCATCAAGTGATAATTGTGTATCGGCATCGAACAGGCGCAGCGATTCAATTTCATTATCAAAGAAATCGACACGCACGGGTTGTTCAGAACCCATGGGGTATACATCAATTAGCGAGCCGCGCAGTGCGTACTCGCCGTGATTGTTAACCTGACTCATGCGTTGATAACCGCTGTTTTCGAGTCGGGTCTGAAATTCTTCGAGGGTAATGCGTTCAGACTGTTTCAGGCTGATGCCATGCGCCCGAATATAGTCCGCCGGTGGCAGGCGGTAAAACAGTGTCGGGCTTGCCACCACCAGAATGCGAATCTGCCCTTGTGCCAGTTGGCTAAGCACCTTAAGCCGGCGGGAGATAAGATCCTGATGTGGACTAAAGCGATCATAGGGCAGGGTTTCTGGATCGCTAAGCAGCGCCGCATCAGTGTTGTTGCCCAGAAAATAGTGCAGTTGGCGAATGAGCGCTTCGGCCCCGGCGACAGTGTCGGTCAGAGCGAGCAGCGGCCGGTTACTTTTCTGTTTGAGCAACTGTTGCGTTAGTTCTGCTAACAATAATGCCGGCGCGCAGCCGTACGCCTGCCCGTACTGCCGGGCAGTTTTTGTCTGGCTCAGATTGTCAGGTAATAGGGCGGTGGCCATAGCCGCGGTATATCCCGGTGTGTGAGGTTTTCTTTAGCTGCGCATCGTTTCTGTGCACCAGAGCAGCAGGCGCGGGATTATCCCACAGCGCACCAGTGAATGCTTGGCTTGCCGATGATGGGCTCGGTAATCTGTCTCTTATACACATCTGAAGCTGCCGACGATCTACTCTGTGTAGATCTCGGT
>CAJXQV010000300.1 GCA_913058165.1 uncultured Chromatiales bacterium
CTCGGAGATGTGTATAAGAGACAGGTTTAAGCCGATGTTTGCCGAACTTTTTGGACGATCAACGGGCTACTGCAACGGTAAAGGCGGCAGCATGCATATCTCGAATATGGACCTCGGCATGCTAGGCGCTAACGGAATCGTTGGTGGAGGCCCGCCCATCGCGATGGGTGCAGCATTTTCGAATCAGTTTAAGGGAAATAAAAACGTTTCAATCGCTTTCTTCGGGGATGGTGCATCCAACGAAGGGAGTGTCCACGAGGCAGCTAACATGGCTGCGCTTTATAAACTGCCATGTGTCTTTGTTTGTGAAAACAATGGCTACGGTGAATATACCCGTCAATCAAAACACCAGGCGATTGTTGATGTTGCCGACCGTGCCTCAGGGTATGGTATGCCAGGTGTGATTTGTGACGGGATGGATGTCATGGCTGTCTATGAAGCAGCCGGTGAAGCAATTGAGCTCGCGCGCAGTGGCGGCGGGCCAACTCTCCTGGAATGTAAAACTTATCGTTATTACGATCATGTTGGTGTCAGGGGAATGGGACTTACCTATCGCACTGACGAGGAAGTCGAAGAGTGGAAGAAAAAAGATGCCATTAACTCCTTTGAGAAACGTCTGATTCAGTTAGGTGTGATGAGCAGGAAACAACTCGACGCTCTCGATGCAGAGATTGGTGAAGAGCTTGAAGAAGCCATTCAATATGCGAGTGATTCTCCTTTTCCAACACCGGATCAACTACTCAAAGATGTCTATTACGTGAAGGAAGCATAAGTTATGTCAGAAGCAAAAAAACCGGAGCCCCGAGTCCTACCTTACGTGCTCGCGATTAACGAAGGTATTCGTACAGTGCTGCGTGAGCAGGATGACTCTTTTCTTGCAGGTGAAGACGTTGCGGAAGCAGGGAGTGTTTATGGATACTGCGGCGGCCTGCTTGATGAGTTCGGTTCAAGAAGGGTTATCGATACCCCAATTTCCGAAAAAGGAATTATGGGACTCGGAGTGGGTGCGTCTGCAACCGGTTGCCGTCCAATCATTGACCTGATGTTTATGGACTTCCTTGGTGAATGCATGGACGAAGTGGCCAATCAAATGGCCAAGATGCGATTTATGTTCGGCGGCAAGGCAACACTGCCTGTCACGGTGCTGACGATGGGCGGGGCTGGTGGAGGGATGGCAGCCCAGCACTCCCAAAGCCTCGAAGCCTGGCTTGCACATTTGCCTGGTATGAAGGTCGTTATGCCATCAGATGCCTATGATGCTAAGGGCATGATTATAGCCGCCTCTCGTGATGATAATCCGGTCTTTGTTGTGTTGAACAAGCAATCGCTTGCCATGTCGATGGAAGTTCCTGAGGAATCTTATGAAGTTCCTATTGGGGAAGCGATTGTTCGCAAGCAAGGAACTGACCTCACCATCGTTGCCTTTGGGCGAATGGTGCACGAGGCACTTGATGCCGCGGAACAGTTAAAAGATGTTGGCCTAAATGTTGAAGTCATCGACGCCCGGAGCGTTCAGCCCTTCGATACTGCAACTGTCGTCGCTTCCATCAAGAAAACTCATCGTGCACTTATTGTTCATGAAGCGGTTAAGTTCGGTGGCATTGGTGGGGAGATCACAGCGCAGATTCAGGAAGAAGCCTTTGACTATTTGGATGCGCCGGTCATGAGAGTTGCAGCTCCGTTTTCGCCAGTACCTTTTAGCCCAGCCCTTGAGAAACTTTATATACCCAATGCAGCCGGTATCGTTGCTAAGGTTAAAGAGACACTTGAACTGTAAAAGGTTGTTCGATGACAGTTCAAACAATTGGCATAGTTGCCAACCCGGCCTCTGGTAAAGACGTTCGACGATTAGTCGCCCGAGCTTCTGTTTTTGATAACCGGGAGAAGTGCGCGATTATCAGACGGGCACTTTCGGGAGCGATCAATGCCGGCGGCTATAAGTTTGCTTTTCTTGACGACTCTCACAACATTGCCGGCGGTGCCCTGCTGGAATTGGGGGAAGATTGTGATGCCGAAAGGGTGCCCTCGCTAGAAACCTCTTCGGTTCTAGATACAATTCAGGGGGCTCGCAACCTTAAAGAGATCAATCCCATTGCCACCTTGATACTAGGCGGTGACGGCACCAGCCGGGCATTTGTTAAAGGTTGGCGAGATTCTGTATTGCTACCTCTATCGACTGGCACCAACAACGTCTTCCCAAGAATGTCTGAGGCAACCGTCGCCGGGGCTGCCTTAGGCGTGCTCGCAGCCGGCGGTGTTTCCGTTGAAGAGGTGGCTGTACCGGTGAAAATAATCGATGTGGAGATAGAAGGTGAGAGCCCTGATCTTGCGTTAATCGATGCGGTCGTTACTCGTGATAAGTTTATTGGTTCGCGCGCGCTTCTTGATGGCGACATGATCAATAGGATTCTGCTCACTCGAGCGGAACCAACTGCAGTTGGCATGACAGCAGTAGGTCTGTCTCTTATACACATCTGACGCTG
>CAJXQV010000301.1 GCA_913058165.1 uncultured Chromatiales bacterium
GGTTTGTATCTGACTGAGCGGGAGGATGATCCGCGCGGCGCAATTACCATTGAGCAGATGATGTGGATGTCCAGCGGTCTGCTGGAGTACCCGTTCAGCATCAATCCATTTTCCGACGAATTCAAATGGTTATTTGCCAGCAACAGCAGTCCGGTGCTATTGCGTACGCCATTGGATTGGACGCCCGGAGACAAGTTCGAATACAACAATGTGAACGCAGAGTTACTGGGTCTGATTATTGAGCGGGCCACTGGCGTGCGTTACACGCAGTATTTGCAGAGCAAGCTTTGGGGCCCGATGGGTGCGCAGGGCGCAGACCTATGGATTGATCAGGATGGCGGCAAGGCGCATTCGTCTTGTTGTTTATTGGCACCGTCGATGGACTGGGGCCGTTTTGGCATGATGTTATTGGGCGAGGGCAAGGTAAACGGGCAGCAGATTGTTGATAGCAGTTTTATCCAACGGATGATCCGCCCGTCGCCGACTTTTGAGTGGTACGGGTATCAGATCTGGTTAGGCTATTCGCGAAACCTGAACCCCCGCGCCGACAAGTTGGCAGGTGGCTATCAGCGCAGTGAGCCATTTTTGACAGAGGACACTTATTTCACCTCTGGTTATGGCGCACAGCGGGTTTATGTTGTGCCATCACAGGAGTTGGTGATCGTGCGTATGGGGCCTGCTACCGGGCGTAACCCGGTTAAACCCAGCTGGGATAATACGTATCTGGTTAATACGGCCATCCGCGGCATACGCGAGCCATGATGCTCCTGCCTTTGTTGGTGATGCTCTCGGCGATTCCCGGTCAGGCGGTGTACCTGGAAGTTCCCGGTGCACCGGAGCTTGAGGCTGTGGCTATTGAGTTTAAGGGGCAGAAACTGGCGCTTGCCTCATCTGACGACGGTTGGTTTGGGTTAATTGGTGTTGATCTGGATGTTGCACCAGGACTCTATCCTGTGACAGTCAGTTATAACCCGGCGGATGATGAGCCATACACAGAGGTTATCGACATGGATGTCATGGTGAAGGAGTATCCCACCACTAAGCTTGAAGTAGCGCCGAAATATGTCGAGCTAAGTGCTGAAAACCAGCAGCGTGCCGCTGCTGATCGAAAGCTTATTAATGAGGCATACAGCAAGACATCGCCAGAACCTTATTGGCAGGGCGTATTTCTTATTCCAGTGAACGGTGTGACCGGTGGTCGTAACTTCGGTCACCGCCGCGTGTTTAATGATCA
Organism: uncultured Chromatiales bacterium; assembly: GCA_913058165.1. Classification (GTDB taxonomy): domain Bacteria; phylum Pseudomonadota; class Gammaproteobacteria; order Steroidobacterales; genus JABIQA01. The sequence goes on from CAJXQV010000301.1 coordinate 1,235, forward strand.
GCCGCGCGCACCTCATTCCGGTGCCGACCTCACTGCTGCCACAGGCACTGAAATTATTGCATCTAACGCCGGTAAGGTTGTGCTGACCGGCGACTTTTTCTTTAATGGTCTTGCGGTTTTTGTCGATCACGGCATGGGTGTGTTGACCATGTACCTGCATTTGTCCGAAATCAGTGTGTCGACTGGGCAGATGCTTCGCAAAGGCGAGGTCATTGGCCTCGCCGGGGCAACCGGAAGGGTTACGGGCCCGCATCTGCATTGGGGTGCGCGTGTCGGTGGAGCCAGGGTGGATCCGTTTTCTTTGCCCGGCATACCGGCTGAAGAGGTCTTGAGCCCATAGTTACGGCTATTTTTCTGCTGTGCGGTCAGTTTTTCATTAAGGTTAATAGCTGCACAGTCATTACGTATTATTAGCCTAGCGAACATCTCCGGCGTTTGTGTCGAAACCAGAAGTTCATCAATTAGCTCTATCGGCAACTGAGTTTGTCGGTACTAAGGAATTTTATGTCAACGAATTCTCTATCTGATACCTACCGTTCGAAACGGCTGTTGGGTTATCTCTGGCTGCAGCCAGGCCTCAGTAGGATTAATGGTTACACCATGTTATGGGGTTGTTTAACCGGCATCCCATTCCTTGTGGTTATTAACTTTTTTCAACCGTACATCCTTACCGCTATGTTGGATGTGCCTGTTGCAGAGCAGGGTTCGGTGTCGGCCTACCTTGCGGTGCTGCATGAGATTGTAATGATCTTGCTGGTAGGGCCTTTTGGAGCATTGGCCGATAAAGTGGGTCGTCGGCGTATCTTTGCTCTTGGCTTCATCATTACTGCCGCAGGCTTAATGGTTTATCCGTTCGCTGAATCGGTGCTGGAACTGACTTTATTTCGCCTTGTTTATTCATTGGGTGCTGCCTGCATTGTTTCAATCTACTCGACCTTGTTAACGGACTATCCCGCAGAGAAATCGCGGGGAAAAATGGTTGCGATGGCCGGTATGTTGAATGGTATCGGTATTCTTGCGCTCACAGGCTTAAGTGGCTTATTGCCAAAAATGTTGTCAGACATGGGTTACGGGCCTATTACTACCGGCCGTTTGTCGATGGCGGTATTGGGTGCGATGTGCGTTGTCGCAGGCATTGTTGTTGCAATAGGGCTTATTGGCGGTGACCGTGTCAGCTCAGACAAAGACAAAATGCCATTTTTAAAATTGATGGGTCAAGGTCTGTCTCTTATACACATCTCCGAGCC
>CAJXQV010000302.1 GCA_913058165.1 uncultured Chromatiales bacterium
TGTTACTGCCTACTTCCGTAACCGCCGACATAGGAAGAATGGAACCACGGATAATGCTGCCGAGGCCATTTAGCCAGCGACAAACGCAACGGGTCTTTTCAGACCCGCTTGCTTTTTAATTACGACCTGTAGAGGTTAAGCTGCAGCAATGTTTCCGGAATTTGTACAACAGTATTTCATCGAGCATCAAAACCTCCTTTGGCTGGTAACGCTCTGCTTAGACCTTACCTTCACCGTGGTCATATATCGGCTGTTCGGTCGTGAAGGATTGATTGCGTGTATCGTACTGGCCATATTGCTAGCCAATCTGCAGGGACCAAAGATCACCACTATCTTCGGCTTCCAGACAACATTGGGGATCATCTTTTATTCTGGTATATTTTTCGCAACCGACCTGTTGAACGAACGATGGGGTCAAGCGGAAGCCCAGCGGGCAGTAATGATCGGTTTTCTCATCAGCATTATCGTTTTGCTAATGTTGAGCATCTCATTGCTGTTTCAACCCTCAACACAACCTGAGGTAGCCGTTTTCTCAAGAGAAATACAAGACGCCTTTGTAACGATTGTTGACTTCACACCGCGGTTTGTATTTGGCTCACTGCTGGCATACCTGATCAGCCAGAGGTTTGATGTTTACATTTTCCACAAACTTAAAAAGAAAACTAAGGGCAAGCATTTGTGGCTACGCAATAACGTATCGACAATGCTGTCGCAAACTATCGACACTCTGATCTACTCTCTCGTAGTATGGTGGGGTCTCGTCGACCTTGAGACTGCGCTCGCACTCGGTGCGGTGAAGTATGTCTTTAAGCTGGGCATTGCTGCGATAGATACTCCATTCATCTACTGGGCGTGCAGCTGGAAGAATGGTCCGGGGGCAAACGACGCTCGGTCCAACCACTAACGAATGTAAATGCGAGCTATCGATGAGCCAGGCAATCATCACCTTAACCACTGATTTTGGGCACAAAGGGCCTTTCGTCGGCATTATGAAGGGTGTCATCCTTAGTCGGCTTCCGGCTGCGACCATTGTGGATCTGACTCACGAAGTCCAGGCTCACTGGCCCGCCGAAGCAGGATTCTGGCTGGCACACTCATACCGGAACTTTCCTACAGGCACAGTTCATGTCGCTGTAGTTGACCCCAGCGTAGGCACTGAGCGTGACATCCTCGGCTGCGAACTTGATGGGCATATTTTTCTGGCTCCGGATAACGGCATACTTTCAGACGTTATCGGTTCACGAACGAACACACCCTGCTATCGCCTGAACGAAGCGATGCTGAAATCACTTAATCCGGGAAAGATCAGCGCTACTTTTCACGGGCGCGATGTATTCGCGCCGCTGGCCGCGGAAATTGCTTCTGGACGGATTGGCGTAAGTGCCATGGGCTCAGCCACTCACGACATAGTGCCGTCACTGGTTGAGCGCCCTGAGCAACTGGGTTCACGTCTACAGGGCACCATTGTGGCTGTTGATAGCTTCGGCAATCTCATCAGCAATGTCAGCCACAACGAACTCAACAAGCTCAACCGGCCGGTAATTAACTGCAGCGGACGCAACCTGCTCCTGCAAGATACCTACGGACGCAGCCAGCCCGGAGAACTGCTCGCATTGATTAACTCGTTCGGCATGCTGGAAATAGCGCGTGCAGAAGGCGACGCTGCTCAGTTCCTGAGCTTGGGTTTAGGCGCACCAATCAGTATTACTGAACGCTAACTCGCCAGAAAAATTCAGGCGCTATCGGCCTTCTCTTGCTTCAGCCATGAATCACGCAAGGTAATAACCCGATTAATCACCAACTGTTCAGGGCTGCTGTTCTCAGAATCAGCAACGAAATACCCGCTGCGCTCAAATTGAACCGGTACATCAGTACTGATGCCTTTTACTGAGGGCTCAACACGAGCACCATGCAATACTTCCAATGATCCAGGGTTAAGGTGCTGCAGAAAATCGGTGTCACCGCTGCCTGGCCGGGCGACAGAAAACAGTCGGTCATAGAGCCGAACCTCTGCAGGTAAAGATTTTTCGCAACTAACCCAGTGAATCGTACCCTTTACCTTACGATTGGCATCGGGCATACCGCTCTTGGTGGCAGGATCGTAACTGCAATGCAATTCGATAACCTCACCCGCCGCGTTCTTAATAACTTCATCACAACGAATAATGTAGGCATAGCGTAACCGCACTTCGCCGCCTGGCTTCAGACGGAAAAACTTGCGCGGCGCCTCTTCCATGAAGTCATTCTGCTCAACATAGATCTCACGTGAGAATGGCAATTCACGCTGTCCGGCCTCGGGATCCATCGGATGGTTATCGGCAACCAGCATCTCTTCCTGACCCTCAGGATAGTTAGTTATAACAACCTTCAGAGGTTTCAACACAGCCAGCACACGATGGGCGATAGGATTCAGGTGCTCGCGCACCGAATTCCTGTCTCTTATACACATCTCCGAGCCCACGAGACAAGAGGCAATCTCG
>CAJXQV010000303.1 GCA_913058165.1 uncultured Chromatiales bacterium
ATCTACACAGAGTAGATCGTCGGCAGCGTCAGATGTGTATAAGAGACAGTCCTCGATCCTATTATGATCTTTGGACTATTTGGCTTTCCCCGCCTTGAAATAGCGGGGGCTGCTTTGGCAACACTTACGTCCAATATTATTGTTATGACGGGCACTCTCGCTTACCTGCATTTTAAGCTGCGGGTATTCGCTACGCCTTTTGCCAGCTTCGCAGTTATCGGTGCATCCTGGCTCGAGATGTTGCGCATCGGTGCTCCTGCATTGTTGACGAATACTGTGGTGCCGATTGCCAACAGCATTATCGTTGCGATGATTGCGGGCTATGGTGTTGTTGCTGTTGCCGGTTTTGGCGTGGGTATCCGGATTGAACCGCTGGTATTGATTCCGTTCTATGCGATGTCGGCGGTCACCAGTCCGTTTATGGGGCAGAACTTTGCAGCTGGCGAACTTGGCCGGATGCTGGAAGCGCGGAAAATGATTGCGAAGTTTTGTCTCAGCTATGGCCTGGGTATGTCGGTGGTGCTGTATTTTCTGGCGCCAACTCTGGCATCGTTATTCAGTGAGACCACTGAAATTCGTGAAGTGGCTGTTACCTATCTGCGAATTATGGCCTTGAGTTACGCGGGCTACGGCATGGTGATGTCGGTGTGCGCAGGGTTTAACGGTATGGGCTTCCCGCTGCCGGGGGTAATGATTTCTGTATGCCGCGCACTGCTGGTGTTTCTGCCGCTGGCGTTTTTACTAGAATGGTGGCTGGGTGTTAGCGGGCTATTTATTGCCGGCGCTACCGCCAACCTGGTTATTGGTATTGCCGGTTACGTATGGCTGGGCAGTTATATCCGCAGGCATCGTCGCGTTGGTTCCCGGCAACAACTGCAATAATAGTGCTTAAGGTGTTTTGCGAGGCATCTTCATGATGGTTGTCCTGTGTCCTCTCGTTAGCCCAAAGAGTTCAGCGGTTTCTGTATCTCCCCAAGATTTGTTAAACGGAATGGGTGCCGAGAATAATATTTTTTGCACGCCATTCTGCGAGCATGGTGCTGCCGGCAGAAATAACCTTATCCTGATCGGCATGCTGCATTTCCAGTGCCAACATTTTTAGCGCCGCAGTTCCTGTAGTGGTGTTGCCCGGTTCACAGATCAGTTGCAGCAGACGGGCACTCATCGGGTTCAAACGATTGAATATGACTTTGTCGACAGCATTCCGATAAACCAGAAAATGAATGGGCGTACCTAACTCTTCCGTGGGTTGCTGTGCAGCGCCGATTTCATGCACAGGCCAGTGGTAGCTTAATAGCCATGCTAACGGTGACACCTGAGGCGCCTGCTTAAGCAGATCGCCATCCAGCAATTTTGGGTCGTACTCCGGGTCTGCAGCAAGGTTCAGTGCACCTTCAACCCACTCATAGTGTGCGAGCTCAGTAATAAAACGCGGCTCATCTGTTGGCGCAATGCGTTCGTTGGCCAGGTAGTTTAGAAATTCGCCGGCCAGCTCAGTAAATAACGGCGTATGACTGGTGTGGTCGCGATAGAAGCCGCGAATTAACACGCCCCATTGGTCATCGCCGACTATCGACTTTGCAATAGGGAAGTAACCGCTTAAAAACGCATTAATGTTGTTGAAAAACAATTCACGATAAATCGCCATTCGACGGTCTTCGATATCGTTTGGTGCCGGATGCAATTCGGGGTCGCGAATGTGTGCTGCGAATGCCACTTGCTGTTGTCGTAAATCAGACAATTTTTAGTCGCTCCGTGTTGCTATGAGTCGACTGTAGTTTAACGATGCGATCAACTTCGGTTAGCAGTTCTTCCAGAGGTGGAATATTAAAATCGCGTTCTAACAATGTCGGTACCGGGCCGAAGTGGCTGTAGGCGTTATCCAGCAGTTCAAACACGGGGTCGCAGACCGCAGCGCCATGGGTATCAATACGAATGTCTTCGGCCTCAACGTAATGGCCGGCAATGTGAAAATAACGCACCCGTCCCGCAGGCAGAGCAACCAGGAACTCTTCCGCATCGTAACGGTGGTTAATGCTATTGACGTAAATGTTGTTTACATCCAGCAGCAGGTCGCAGTCAGCTTCTTCGAGTACAGCGCGGATGAAGGCAATCTCCTGCATATGCTGACCGGGGGCGGCGTAATAAGAAATATTCTCCATGGCGATACGTTGTTCAAGAAAATCCTGGACCTGACGGATGCGTCCGGCAACGTAGTGAACCGCTTCATCGGTGAACGGGAGCGGCATGAGGTCATAGAGATGACCATGGTCGCTGCAGTAGCTCAGATGCTCGCTGTATAAAGCGACCTGATGTACTTTAAAAAAATCTTTAAGTTTTTGTAGTAGCGCGAAATCGAGATCCGCAGGACTGCCAATAGAAAGCGATAAACCGTGACACAGTAGCGGCGTACGTTCTGTAAGCTCTGTCTCTTATACACATCTCCGAGCCCACGAGACAAGAGGCAATCTCG
>CAJXQV010000304.1 GCA_913058165.1 uncultured Chromatiales bacterium
CGAGATTGCCTCTTGTCTCGTGGGCTCGGAGATGTGTATAAGAGACAGGTCAAATGGAAGACGGTCGTGTGCGCACCTTGCGCGTTGCGCCTGAAGGCAGCACCGCCGAGAACCACGCATTTGATATCACACCCGCCAGGTTGATTACCGGCCTGATTACTGAGCGTGGCGTTACAGAGGCCAGTCAGGCAGCGCTCGCAGCGATCTACCCCGAAAAGGTCGAAGGGCAGCCATGAAGTTTCTAGCACTCCGCTCAGCATTAATTGCGACAGCTAACGAACTTAATGACAGCGGCATTAATCAGGGTACTTCAGGGAATCTATCGGTGCGAACGGAGAGCGGCTTTCTGATCACGCCTTCCGGTATGAAGTACAGCAGCCTTAAGCCTGAGCATGTCGTGTTCATGAATCTATCGGGAGAACACAGTTCTTCATGCAAACCTTCTAGTGAATGGCGTTTTCACCGGGATATCTATGTGGCGCGGACGGATGCCGGCGCTATCGTGCATACGCACTCGGTTTACGCCACAGCCCTAGCCTGCTTGAATCGACATATTCCTGCATTTCACTATATGGTGGCAGCGGCTGGTGGTCGTAATATTCGCTGCGCGCCTTACGCCACCTATGGCACACAGGATCTTTCAGATTTTGCCATAGCAGCATTGGTCGGCAGAAAAGCATGCTTGCTTTCGCACCATGGTGTGATCTCGCTGGGCGATGGCCTGAGCCCCGCGCTCGCACTGGCTGCAGAGGTTGAGACCCTGGCCAAGCAGTATTTGGCCGCATTATCTGTCGCCGAACCCGAACTATTATCAGACACTGAAATGGACCTGGTCATCGAAAAATTCAAGGCCTATGGTGCTAATGCACAGCAATGAGCCACAAAACGGAAAATATCAGGAGCACGAAACACAGCCCTTCAGCGGTCGGCTATGAACGCCGGTTCGGCGGCAGGGCTTGCCCTAGGGACTAAGTGGGCGGTTATGGGACCACGGGGGTCGTATTAAAAGCCCCGCCCCATCGGCAGCTGCTGGTTCGGTTCCAATGGTTTTCCTACCAGATGAACACCGGAAAGAAGCATCGTAAACAACACCAACATAAGAATGCTATCCGTGCTCAATCAGAGCCGCCCTTGCTATACCCAGTCGGCCAGAAAAACACTCTTAATAATTACTTCTAATCCTCAAGTACCCATCCTAAAGCAATGAAAAAAATAGCCTTTTTATAAACCCCTTATGGTGGCCGCATGCGGAATCAGCACATCAGAAAGCATTGATCTCCAAGGCTGCAGTCGGGACTGCGCTTGCCGCATCGTGAAATAGATAACTAATATGCCATGCTTAAAGTTGCACTTTGGTGCAATCTGCTGTGATCGCGCTGCTATTAAGTATGCCGATGTTTTCCAGGTTGTCGTCTAATTAAAGGCATCAACTCGCAACACGATAAACACGCTAATCACAGGGCTCCATGACAGCAACAGGGGACTCGGTTTCAACGGTAATACAGTTTGAGCAAGGGACAGGTTGCACGCAAGTAGGGCAACAGAGAGGTGATGACACTTTTATCTAATCTGCTTGTGCTGGTTACGGGGCAAACGCACCTACGAACTCAACTATTGTATAGGTGCAACTAGTCAAAATGAAACCTCTGCGGGTGTCCGCTTTCGACCAATAGCGGACTTCGCCAGGCACAAAAAAACCTGCACTCGGCAGGCTTCTTTGAATCATGTAAGTTGCTGCTAAGCAGTCTGCTTGCGACGGAACCAGCCTAAGCCTACCAGAGCAGAGCCGAACAACCAGACCGCTGCGGGAATGGGTACTACATTAACTTCCATGGCTACTGAGTCAACCGCGAACCCGTTTTTTGAGACCACGAGCGCAAACTGATAGTTGCCATTGGCACCAGCATCAAATGCGCCTGCTGGGGCATCAAGCAAGCCAGGTATGCTGCTTCCAAGGAAGGCGAAGTTCAGGTTCTGTGAGTCTTCAGAAAGCGTATTGTTTACCGTACCCGCGTCTGATAACAGGAAGTTTGTAATGTTGATTTTACCCAGACCACTGAGATCACCAAAATCATTCGGGCCTGCAGCATCAAAGTCGTAATAGAGATCAATCTGATAGTCGGTTAGTTTACCGCCACCGCTGACGTCAACGAAATAGTTGAAGTTCCAGAGCGCACCTATCGTGCCGCTACCAGGACACGTGCCTGAAGTGACGCCACAGTTGCTACCAGCTTGTGCCTCGTAAATCGCCGCACCGTTATCGGTAACCGGATCATTTGAGTAGCGTTCCGTTGCGCTCAGAGCAATACGCAGAGTGTTGCTGCCGTCGACAAACTGCTTGGAAGCAGCAACCGCGTCATTCGGGATACCGCTGCCACCCCAAGTGGCATCTTCGAATGAACCAAAACTATTGTAAATAGTGAAAGCTGAAGCTAAGCCCGGGAGCGCGATGGCGACCAAGCC
>CAJXQV010000305.1 GCA_913058165.1 uncultured Chromatiales bacterium
CGAGATTGCCTCTTGTCTCGTGGGCTCGGAGATGTGTATAAGAGACAGCTGCAGACTTTCGTGAGCCGCTTCTCTGCCAACGCATCGAAAGCCCGCCAGGCCACCTCGCGTGCCAAGCAACTTGAGAAAATTGTGCTGGAAGAAGTTAAGCCTTCTAGCCGCATCAGCCCTTACATTCGTTTCGACCAGCAGAAACAACTGCGACGTCTGGCCATGGAAGTCAAAGAATTAACCAAAGGCTATGATGACGGCCCGTTGTTCGAGAAGCTGAACCTGAACATTGAGGCCGGCTCCCGTGTCGCCATCATTGGCCCCAGCGGTATCGGTAAAACCACCCTCGCCCGTTGTCTGGCAAAAGATATTCAGCCTGATGCCGGTGAAGTGAAATGGGCAGAAAATGCCGACATTGGTTATTTTGCACAAGATCGCGCACACGACTTTGCCGAAGACATGACTCTGTTTGACTGGATGACTCAATGGCAGCCCAAGGGTGGGGATGAACAACTCCTCCGCGGTACTTTGGGGCGCATGCTGTTCTCTCGCGATGATAGCGAGAAGTCGGTGAAAGTGGTTTCCGGCGGTGAACAGGGCCGCCTGATGTTCGGCAAACTCACCCTGCTTGAACCTAATGTATTGATCATGGACGAACCGACCAATCACCTCGATATGGAATCCATCGAAGCGCTTAACCTGGCACTCGATAACTATCCGGGCACACTCATCTTTGTCAGTCATGATCGGGAGTTTGTGTCGTCACTGGCAACCCGCGTTATTGAACTGAGCAAAGATGGTGTTACTGACTATCCCGGAACCTATGAAGAATACCTGCAGTCTCAGGGTATTCTCAGCAAGGTTGCGTAGCACTTAACGCCAATGAAGATATGGGTCGATGCCGATGCGTGTCCGGTGGTAATTAAAGAGATTATCTTTAAAGCCGCCGACCGCAAAAAAGTGCACACCACGCTGGTGGCTAATCAGCCGGTGTATACGCCACGCTCGCCTTTCATTAAAAGTCTGCAGGTAAGCTCCGGCTTCGATGTGGCCGACGATGAAATAGTTAAACGCTTAGAAGCGGGCGACCTCGTGATTACCAGCGACATTCCGCTGGCTGCAGAAGTTATTGAAAAAGGCGGCATGGCATTAAGTCCGCGCGGCGAACTTCACACCGAAGAGAACATTAAGGCGCGACTCAATATTCGTGACTTCATGGACACGATGCGTGCCAGCGGCATCCAAACGGGCGGGCCGCCGCCACTCAATCAGGCCGATCGCCTGGCCTTTGCGAATCACTTCGATACCCTGCTAACCCGCCACGCCTGAGTTGAAAAAAAACCGGGGTCAGACCCCGGTTTTAAAAAGCACAGCCTGAACCCTGGATTTAGCGTTATTTAGCGCTGGGCTTGCCGTGGTGTTTACCACCAGGATTGCCGCCGGGTTTACCGCCGGTTTTAAAGCCTAACTTAGCGCCCGACTTACCACTGGATTTACCACTCGGCTTACCCGCAAACTTCCCACCAGGCTTCCCACCAGGCTTGCCACCAAACTTGCCGGCCGATTTTGCTGCTGGCTTACCGCCCGGTCGTTTATTACCGAATGACTTACCGGGCAACGATACACGATCACGACGACTGTCTGCCGCAGCCCCTCGCTCACCACCTTTGCCGGCAACAGAAATCAGCAGAGCCTGACCACAGACACGGGCCTTCGCCAAATCGCTGAAAATTTCTTTTGGCATACCCTTCGGCAAATCAACCAACGTGTGATTATCACGGATATCGATCTGACCGATATGCGCGCCATCAAGTCCGGCTTCATTGGCAATCGCGCCAACAATATTACCGGGCTTCACGCCATGATCATGCCCCACTTCGATACGATAACGTTCTTTATCGGCATCAGGCAGTGTGCTTGCCCGCGACTTAGAACGATCGCGGAATGGAGTCTCGCCATGCTTACGTTCGTTGCGGTCTTTGCGGTTTTTACTGCGACCATTATCTTCATGACCAAATGCGGAAGCCTGCAATGGCTTTTCATTGGCCGGAACCAGCAAAGGCTGACCATCCAAAACCATCTGTGCCAACGCGGAAGCAATGTCGAGTGATGGCACATCGTGCTCAATGCGATATTGCTCAAGGATACCGCGCATGAACGCAAGCTCATCGGAAGCGATCGTGTCAGTAATGCGTTGCTTAAAATCAGCGATACGTTTGTTGTTCACTACTTCAGTAGTTGGCATCACCAGCTGTTCAATAGGCTGCCGTGTTGCCTTCTCAATCATGCCGAGCATCCGGCGCTCACGCGGTGCTACAAACAAAATCGCATCACCCTTTCTACCGGCACGACCGGTACGACCTATGCGGTGAATATACGCTTCGGCATCGTAGGGAATATCGTAGTTAATGACCTGTCTCTTATACACATCTCCGAGCCCACGAGACAAGAGGCAATCTC
>CAJXQV010000306.1 GCA_913058165.1 uncultured Chromatiales bacterium
TCGGAGATGTGTATAAGAGACAGGTTTAATGCGCTCACCGGCCTGCGTCAAAAAACCGCGAACTTCCCAGGGGTGACAGTTGAACACCACACGGGGCTGATTGAGTTGCCATCGGGCAAAGTGAATCTGGTCGATCTGCCGGGTTCCTACTCCCTAGCCGCTGAGTCACCTGATGAAATGGTGGCCTGCGATGTATTGCTCGGACTCATCGATAACCTGAAGCAACCCGATGCTGTGCTGGTGGTGGTTGATTCCGCAAATCTCCGCCGCAACTTATTTCTGGCACATCAGATTATGGAACTCGGCAAGTCGGTGATCATTGCATTGAATATGTCGGACGTTGCCGAACGTCGCGGCATTCACATTGATGCCGATAAGTTATCGAAAGAACTCGGCGCTGCCGTTATTCCGTTCGTTGCGACTGATCGCTCTCGGGCTCAAGAACTTAAAGTAACGATGGATGCTGGAATTAAGGCTAAAGCTGTTGCATCAACAACGGTGCAGCCAGAGGTAATAGAGGCAGCACATGGCTTTGCCAATAAACTGCGCTCAGCAGGCATGCAAGTCACCGACTACGAAGTCGAGCGCGGGTTAATTGATGCCAGGGGTTATGCCGAAAAACGCCTTATTAGCAACGCTCCGGCCGGCACAGCCGACAAACTGTTCGCGCTTCGTCAGCAACTCGTGGAGCAAGGCGACGGCAGTTCATTGGCCAAAACAGAAGCTATCCGACGATACGAACTTATCGATGCCATAGTTGGCAAGGTTGAGACACGTACCGGTAAACGGCTCTCATTAACCGATAAAGTTGACCGCATCACCAATCACCCCGTGTGGGGCATGGTGCTCTTTATCACCATTATGGCTATCGTTTTTCAGGCGGTGTTCTCATGGGCGGCGCCGCTCATGGATTTAATTGATACGGGCGCAGGATGGATTGGTGCAACATTGGGCGAAGCGTTACCGCCCGGCGCACTTAACAGCCTGCTGGTTGATGGTGTAGTAGCCGGTGTCGGCAGTGTAATTATTTTCCTGCCGCAAATTATTATTCTGTTTGCCTTCATTATTCTTCTTGAAGACAGCGGTTACATGGCCCGTGCCGCATTCATGATGGACCGTCTGATGCGTTATGTCGGTTTATCGGGGCAATCATTTATTCCAATGTTATCGAGCTTTGCCTGCGCCGTTCCGGGCATCATGGCCACCCGCGTTATTCCAAATAAGCGCGACCGTATTGCCACTATTATTGCTGCGCCGTTCATGACCTGCTCTGCCCGTCTGCCTGTGTATGCATTGTTGATTGCTGCGTTTCTACCAAAACAGCAGTTCTTGTGGGGGCTCTTCAATCTGCACGGATTAGTTCTTCTCGGCCTTTACTTGCTTGGAGTTGTCGGTGGTGTACTCACCGCACTGCTGCTTAAACGCACTGGTCTCAAAGGTCCGACCCCAGGCTTTATGATTGAGCTACCCCCCTACCGTTTCCCTGACTTAAAATCGGTGCTCATTCGTTTGCTCGATCGCGGCAAAATCTTTTTACGCCGGGCTGGCACTGTCATTTTCACGGTGGCAATTGTGGTATGGGCGTTGGTGTATTTCCCCCGTCCCGCCGAAATATTTGAAACTTACGACGCAGAACGCGTGGTAGCAGAAATTGAGTTAAGCGGCGAAGAACTGGATATCCGTCTCTCCCAGATAGACAACTTCGAATCCGCTGAATTACTTGAGCAGAGCTTGCTTGGCCGTATTGGTAAAACGATTGAACCTGTGTTTCGTCCACTGGGTTGGGATTGGAAAGTATCAGCAGCTGTCGTCGCAAGTTTTCCGGCACGCGAAGTTGTGGTTGCTGTACTCGGCACAATTTATGCGGTGGGCGCCGATGTCAATGAAACCGATGAAAGTCTGATCGGGCGCCTACAAACAGCCAAGCATGCCGATGGCAAAAAAGTCTTTACCCTGCCGATGACTATCGGGCTGATGGTTTTCTATGCGTTCTGTTTGCAGTGCGCTGCCACCGTTGCCGTCATGCGCCGAGAAACCGGCGGCTGGGGCTGGCCGTTGTTCGCCTGGACCTACATGACCGGTCTCGGTTATGTTTCCGCACTGCTTATTTACCAGGGCTTCAGCTAATGGATGCCGCCGTTCAGGAGATCATCGCGCTGGCATTGGTGGCTGCGGTCATTGGGCTAGCCGTGTGGCGTCGTTTGAACAAACCCAAAAACAGTGGCTGCAATAGCTGCAAGAGTAACCCGGACAAGAGCAGCCAGAATGGCGCCACGTCCGGCGAAACCCCTCTGCGCTTCATGCCGAAACCCGGCAGCCGCGACTAGAGCGCAGCAGTTGCTTCCGGCACCCACGGCAAGTCGGTAGTGCCGTAATCAATGCCCGCCTGATTCAATAACTGTCTCTTATACACATCTGACGCTGCCGACGATCTACTCTGTGTAG
>CAJXQV010000307.1 GCA_913058165.1 uncultured Chromatiales bacterium
TTGTCTCGTGGGCTCGGAGATGTGTATAAGAGACAGGCTATTGGAAGCGCAGGTGTCGAGGCGCTGCAGAATTTACGCGGCAATCGCGATATGTTTGACCGGGAGCTGATGGTCGCCGAACATGCAGTAGCCGATGCTATTGCCGCTACCGCTGAACTGCTTATGGGTGAAGGCGATGAGGCTATTCCGGTAGTGCTGCTACACGGACTTAATCAAGGCACGTCAACGCAAACCGCAGCCGAAATACTGCGCCCCGAACACGAAGACCTGTTCCGTAAATAGCCCGCAAGCGATGCTAACGTTTAGAATCCAACAATGAGCTACACAATACTCTCAGGTGGTGTCGGCGGTGCAAAGCTTGTTGCTGGCTTTGACGCATTAATAAGCTCCGCTGAAGTACGGGTCATTGCCAACACCGCTGATGACTTCGTGCACCTCGGGCTCAACATTTCACCCGATATAGACACGCTGATGTATACGCTCGCCGGTATCGCAAACCCACAAACCGGTTGGGGCATCCTCGACGAAACTTTCTCCTGCATGAGCGCTCTAGATGAACTCGACGGTGCCACCTGGTTCCGCCTCGGTGACAAAGATCTCGCCACCCACCTGCATCGCACCACGATGTTGCAGAAAGGCAACTCACTCAGTGACGTCACTGCCGCACTGTGTGCCGCGCTTGAGGTCCAAATGCCCATCATTCCGATGACGAATGATCTGGTGGCAACACGGGTGCACACCGATGACGGTGTGCTCGATTTTCAGGATTACTTTGTGCGTCGGCAGGCCCAACCCGCGGTAAAACGATTGGTGTATGCAGGTTCCGACACGGCAGCTATTGCACCAACCGCACGCGATGCCCTGTTACGCGATAGCCTGAAGGCCGTTGTAATCACGCCGTCTAACCCCTATTTAAGCATCGATCCTATTCTGTCGATTGCTGGCATTCGAGAGGCTCTGCGCGAATCAAAGGTTCCCGTTATTGCTGTATCGCCCATAGTCGGGGGGCAGGCATTGAAAGGCCCCACAGCCAAAATCATGAATGAACTCGGGCTAGAAAGTTCGGCATTAGCAATTGCAAAACATTATCATGGCACCATTGACGGACTGGTCATTGACACTACTGACAGCGCATTACAGAGCAGTATTGAAGCGCTGGGCATTAAGGTGTGCGTCAGCAACACTGTGATGACAGACCTCATCAGCAAAAAAGATCTTGCTGCAGCAATTACAGATTTTGCTGCTAACTTCGAACCCAACGCCTGAGAAAGACCTGAACTGACGTGAATAGAATCTGGGCAATCCTTCCAGTTAAAACCACCGCACTAGCGAAGACCCGACTGGCTTCGCTATTAAGCGATGACGAGTGTGCTGCGCTGGCGCTGGCGATGATGCTTGATGTGATTGATTCACTCAAAGCATCGCAACGCATCGCCCAGGTTGCTGTAGTTACTGCCGATCCCGAGGTTGCAACGCTGGCTCGCGAGCAAGGCTGTCTCATCATGCTCGAAACCACCAATGGACTGAATGAAAACCTCACGGTGGTAGCGCAGGAACTGCAGGAAAAAATGATTGATGGCATTTTAATTGTGCCTGGCGACCTGCCAATGTTATCGCCAGCCGCGATTGATGATTTAATAAAGAGTCACGGTACCGGTATTAGCCTGTGCGCGGCAGAGAAAGATGGCGGCACCAACGCCCTGCTCTGCACACCACCCGCAGCAATCCATTTTCATTACGGCAAAGACAGCGCCAGGCTGCATTTAGCAGAAGCCAAGAACAACGGCGTGAAATGTCAGCAACAGTTTCTCAGTGATTTCCAGACCGACATCGATGAGCCCGATGATCTGCGCTGGGTGGTCAACCAAAGCCTCAAAGCAAAAGTAGGTGTTCATACAAGTCAGTATCTTGCCGGTTCAGGCATTGCCGAACGACTCGTAAACAAATCAAAGCCCCGGGCGGTAATTTAAATGAGCGACCTTCTGCAGCGCCCGCTAAGCGAACTCATGAGTACTGCTGCCACTATACGTGATGCGGGCTGGGGCTCTCATGTGAGCTACTCGCGCAAGGTGTTTATTCCACTCACCGAGCTGTGCAGAGATGTCTGCCATTACTGCACCTATGCAAAAACACCTAAACGGCTTGAAAATATATATCTGTCACCCGAGCAAGTGCTGGACATTGCCCGCGCTGGTGCAGAACAGGGCTGTAAGGAAGCGCTGTTTACGCTTGGCGACAAACCCGAACTCCGCTATAAGGCTGCACGCGAAGCACTTGATGAATTAGGTTACACAACCACCATTGATTATGTTGCTGCGATGGCAAAACTGGTTTTAGAAGAAACCGGACTGCTGCCACACTTGAACCCTGGGGTAATGAGCTTTGACGAGTACACCCTGTCTCTTATACACATCTCCGAGCCCACGAGACAAGAGGCAATCTCG
>CAJXQV010000308.1 GCA_913058165.1 uncultured Chromatiales bacterium
GCAGCGTCAGATGTGTATAAGAGACAGGATCCATATTCATACCACGGGTGGGGCGCTGCTCAATGCTGGCAGCGGATTCTGTGATGCCTTCCATTATCAGGGTATCTGCTGACACGGTGAGCTGAGCGCTGAACGCTGCCAGAACCAAACTAAACATAGCGATGCGGGGCATGGTAACCTCGTGTTTTTCCAGTATTCGGCGACTATAGCACCGCCTCATTATGCGCGAAACCAAGCAATCGATAGAAGACCATCTGCGAATGGTGGATTTCGCTGTCTCGGGTGCTGCCGCGATTGTTATTCCTCTATCTCAGTGGAGCCTGCAATGAAAAAACCGTTGCTGGTGTTTATTGGTCTGCGTTACCTGCGGGCCCGCAGCGCTAATCAATACGTCTCTTTTGTGGCCTTTGCCTCAGTGCTTGGCGTAATGCTGGGCGTGGCTGCTTTGATTGTGGTGCTATCGGTAATGAACGGCTTCGAAAATGAGCTGCGCGACCGGCTGCTCAGTATGAGTTCGCACGCCAGTATTAGTAGCCGTCAAGGCATCGACAACAGCGCAGCGTTAGCGGCTGAGCTTACGGCACAGCCCGGAGTGGAGGCCGTGGCACCGTTTATCGAGATGGAGGCAATGCTGTCTACCGGTCGCGAGTTGGGTGGCGCCATTCTCACCGGCATCGACCCTGCTGCCGAGCGGGTGCTTACCTCGGTAAGCGAACACATCGTTAGTGGCAGTTACGACAGCCTGCAGTCGGGCAGTGCCAATGTTCTACTTGGCATCGGTCTGGCACGCCAGCTCGATGTGCTTACAGGCGACCGGATTACCTTATTGGTTCCACAACGTCGTGCTCCGGCTGAAGCAGGAGGCAACGGTAGTTTCAGTTCAGTGATTCGCAGTTTTACCGTAACCGGCATTTTTGAAATGGGACTGCAGGATCACGATTCGGTGCGTGCGTTAATTCATCTTGATGACGCCGCAGACCTTGCCGGCATGTCCGGCAGAGTCGGTGGCCTACGGATACGGGTCAGCGATATTTTCGCTGCGCCCGATATAATGCGGAGCTGGCAGATTGATTCGGTGTTGGCTGAAAACTTAAAAGTCAGTGACTGGACCATAGAAAATGCCAGTTATTTTCGAGCCGTCCGAATTGAGAAAATCATGATGGCCTTGCTGCTGTCACTAATCATTGGTGTGGCGGCTTTTAATATCGTGGCCAGTCTGGTCATGGTGGTTACTGAGAAGCGTGCCGGCATTGCGATATTGCGCACGCTGGGTTGCTCACGCCGCACCATCATTGGCATCTTTGTCTTTCAGGGCACGGTCATCGGCTGGCTGGGTTGCCTGTGCGGTATAGCTCTTGGGGTGTATTTGTCGCTCAATGTCGCCACTCTGGCACCGGCGCTTGAGAGTCTGTTCGGGTTTCAGTTTATGCCCGGAGATGTTTACTATCTAACCAGTCTGCCGGCGGATTTACATTGGGCTGACGTGCTTGGCACCAGTATTACCGTGCTGGTTATTACAATGCTGGCTACCTTATATCCGGCATCGCGAGCGGCGAGTGTAGAGCCTTCAGAAGTGCTGCGTTATGAGTGAATCTGCACCACTGATTAACCCCTACGAAATCAGCATTGCGTTGCGCTATTTGCGGTCGCGTAATAAGAGTCGTTTTGTGTCTTTTATCTCGATGATCTCAGTGGTGGGAATTGCTCTGGCTACCACGGTGTTGATTGTGGTGTTGTCGGTGATGAACGGGTTTGAGTACGAGGTGCGCAATCGCATTCTTACGGTGGTGTCGCATGCTTCGATCAGCGGTATCGACAACTACATCGATGACTACCGGTACTTGCAGGAGGTGGCAAAAGAGGACGAACGGGTAATAAGTTCGTCAGCGTTTGTTGAGGGGCAGGGCATACTTGTTTCAGCACTCGATATTGCCGGTGTGCGGTTGCACGGTATTGAACCCGAAGCGGAACTGGCTACCTCGGGCATTGGCGGCATGATGCGTGAGGGCCAGCTTGAAGATCTGAAATCGCGCGGTTACGGCGTTGTTATTGGCTCGGTGCTTGCTGATGAGTTGGGTCTGCAGCTTGGTGATAAGGTTGTCATGCTCACCACGCAGGGCACCATGACACCCGCCGGACTTATGCCACG
The DNA here is from genome assembly GCA_913058165.1 of uncultured Chromatiales bacterium. Lineage (GTDB taxonomy): Bacteria > Pseudomonadota > Gammaproteobacteria > Steroidobacterales > JABIQA01. The sequence goes on from CAJXQV010000308.1 coordinate 2,150, forward strand.
AACCCGGCGTTTTACGGTTACCGGTATTTTTCATGCGGGTATGTATGAATACGACCGGACGCTGGCCTACACACACATCGAAGATGCCGGGCGTTTGTTTCGAGCAGGTCTTGGCGTTACCGGTGTGCGCTTAGCCGTAACGGATCCGATGCAGGCCGACAAAGTGGTGCGTCAGGTTGCACGCGAATACGGTGGCGGAGTTTATGTTACCGACTGGACCCGGCAGCAGGCTAACTTTTTCCGGTCTATCGAGCTCACTAAGTCCATTG
>CAJXQV010000309.1 GCA_913058165.1 uncultured Chromatiales bacterium
CGAGATTGCCTCTTGTCTCGTGGGCTCGGAGATGTGTATAAGAGACAGGATCACGAGACAGCTCCTCGACAATAACTGCACGATAAAATCGGGTGTTATAGCCCAGTGCCACAAACACTGTTGCCAGAGTCGGCACCGTCACGTAGCGCAGATAATCGAGCGGGCTGTGGATATTCCAGCCACGCACCGGAAACCAGCCCAAGCCATAACTCGATGACAGCACCAATTGAAACGCGATGATGGCAATTAGAAAGCTTATGCTCATGCCCACCGCCGAACAGCCCATGATGGTTTTATCCACCCAACTGCCACGTCTGCTCGCTGCAAATAACGCCAGCAACACACCGAGCAGGTTTCCCAGAATAAAACCCGGCGTTACCAGCGCCAGCGACACAGGAATCGTGCGTGCGAGCAGATCATTGACTTTCTCACCGGTGGACTCAGAACGCCCGAAGTCCAGCGTCGCCAACTCGGTAACGTATTTAAAATAGCGCGTCACAAAGGGCTGGTCATAGCCCAGCTCGCTGCGTATCTCGGCGATCTGCTGCTCTGTCGGATTCTTGCCCAGCAGGTCATAGGTTTTATCAGGCCCAAAGTACACCATGAGCAAAAAGCTGATAAAGGTTACGCCAAAGATCAGCGGAATAGCCGCAATCAATTTACGCACTGTGTATTGAAGCAATTCCATTAACTAATCAACATCCACGTAACGCAGAAAACCGCCACCGACAATTGATGAGTCAGGCACGGCAATGACATTGTTGTGCCACAGAGTAATTCGCATACGGGTAAGACCGGTCACTGCAACACAGTCATCCACCAGCATTTGGTTCATCCGGCGATAAATTGCCGTACGCTCATCGGAAGGTGCCATCGTTGCTGCCTGCTCAAATAATGCATCGTATTTGGGGTTAGCGTAGTTGGCATCATTTGAACCGGGCGAAGCATTCGGGCCGTAAAATAACTGCAAGGTGTTTTCCGCATCCGGGTAATCCAAACCCCAGCCTTTGCTGACAAATGGCAACTCGCTGCGCGACCAGGCGCGAACAATATCGCCGAAGGTGGCGTAACGCTTCAGCACGACCTTTTCCGATGGGTAGCCAATGTCTTTCAGAAACGCCCGGAACTGTTCAAAGAACAGCCTGCTCTTTACCCCGGCAACAGTGCCATAGACCAGCGTAGGCAGGTTATCGGCAGTCCAGCCGTTATCCGCCAGCAGTTGTTTGGCGTAGACAACATCACGGGTCACGCTATCGCGGGGCATTTCCTCATCAAACTCAGGCACTCCGGGCGGTATGACCCCCGGAAACACCTGGCCGAGTCCCATATAAAAACTGTCATTGCGCGCCGGCCAATCAAAGCTACGAATCACCGCACAGCGCAAGGCTTTGTTGCGCGCATTGCGTTCAGGGTCTGGGTTATAGCCCATCTCGGGAAAGTCGAGATTGAAATTGCTATACACAAAACCGGCTTCAGGACCGGTCGCGAGTTGATACTTTGCCGCAAATTCCGGCTTAAGAATCACTGGACGGGTAGAGTCGAGCACAAACTTAACCTGCTCATCAGGCAGGGATGCCATTTGCACTTCATTGCCCTTGGTGAACGAACTCCACAATGCCGACCCTTCCTGAATAAAATCGATTTCGAGACGATCAAGGAAAGGTGGGGAGCGGCCTTCAAGTTCGGCAACGCGGGTATAAGCCTGAGTGGCCGGGTCGTAACCCTCTGCAATCAAGCTAAAAGGCTCATCGCGATAATTGCTATTGGGTAACAACACCGCCTTCGCCGTATTAAATGACTCCAGCCGGAATGCGCCAGAGCCTACGGGACGAATACCAAACTCGCGCCCGTAAGCCTCAACCGCTTCGGCCGGAACCACCGCGGAAAAACCCATTGCTAGTGTGTACAGCAACTGGGGGTAGGGTCTGGTCAGTTCAATACGGACGGTGTAGCGGTCAACTGCGCGCACACCGGCAACTTCAACCGAATAATCTGACCCGGCCGCCTTCCACTCGTCCAAGCCTTTAATCCGGTCCTGCCACAACCAAGCCCCCTGCGGACGGGTGGCAGGGTCGAAGTGGCGCTTAATGGAATAAACGAAATCCGCTGCAGTAACTTCACGGCCTTTGCCATCGGGAAATGCCGGGTCATCAGCAAACAGCACGCCCTGCTTAAGGGGAATGGTGTACACCAAACCGTCATCAGACACCTCAGGCATTGCCTCGGCCAGCCCTGGCTTCAACTCGGGCGGACGCGCCAGATACTTGTAGTTGTAGAGAGTATCGAAAACATTGCTGACAATAACGTTTGCGTACACGTTACCCGACTGAACCGGATCAAGGCTGGTAGGCGAGCCGCTCATCGCATAACGGCTGTCTCTTATACACATCTCCGAGCCCACGAGACAAG
>CAJXQV010000310.1 GCA_913058165.1 uncultured Chromatiales bacterium
TACGAGATTGCCTCTTGTCTCGTGGGCTCGGAGATGTGTATAAGAGACAGCTCACCGACCGGTATTGGGCCCAAGTGCAAAATCAATTCGGGCAAAATGTGATTGTCCCCTTCGCCGGTAACGCCGACTTTGTAATCAACGCGCTGGACAACTTATCGGGCAGCGACAACCTTATTGGTATGCGCAGCAGAGCCATCTACACCAGACCTTTTAACAAAGTTGCCGAACTGCGTGAGTATGCTGATGCCCGCTTCCGGCTGCGGCGTGACGAGCTGGAGGGCGAACTGACTATCACTAACCAGCGATTGGGCGCTCTGCAGACTGCACTTGCTGATGAACCTCAGTTGATCGATCAAAACCAGCAGATAGAGATCAATAGGTTTGTCGCACAACGCTTGCGCATCCGCAAAGACCTGAGGCAAATTCAGCGCAACCTCAATCAGGATATTGAGGCGCTGGGAACCCGTCTAAAACTGATCAACATTCTGCTTATGCCAATGCTCGTTGCCACCGTTGGCATCGCCCTCGCTCTGTACCGCCGGCAACGCAAAAACACCTGGCGACAAGCGGGTAGCGCAGGTTTCAGGGAATGAAACGCAGCACTCTGTTTCTGCTGCTCGTAACACTACTGATGCTTGGCCTCATGGCCTTGGGGCTGCGGCAACCGCAACAGGAACCCCGACTGTCATTAGTGCCAATGGAGCGGCTAAGCGCGGAACGCATTAATCGGTTAGATGTCACTGCAGGTGGCGATCGCAAAGTCGCCAGACTTATCTTTACCGATGCAGGCTGGCAGGATGAAATCAGCGGCTACCGCGCCGATGCCATACTGGCGGCGAGCACCATAGCAATGCTTACCTCAGCACAGCTCGTCGAAGCGAAAACAACCCGGGCAGAACACTACGAAAAGATCGGCGTTGAAAGCATTCACCGTGAGACCGCCAGAGGACTGGAAGTGACCCTCAGCGACTCCACACAAGGGCTAAGCCAATCCATACTGTTTGGCGATTTCACTAGCACTGGCCAATATGTGCGGCTTAGCAATGAAACACAGGCGTGGCTTATTGGCACGAGCATTGACCTGCCCATAGATAACATCGAGTGGCTGGACCGAGAACTGCTCGATATTTCCGCCGAAAAACTGCTGAGTATTCGCATCATCCATCCCGATATGAGCGAAATCCTACTCACCAAAAACACCCTGAAAAGCGGCGGTTTCAGGATGACAGGCTTAAATATGGACGCTGTGGCCAAACATAACGGCAACCGCATCGCGGGTATTTTGTCGGGGCTTATTATGGAATCGGTTAGGGCAGAAAGCGCCATCACGCTGCCCGATACCGCAGCGGTTCGTGGCGAGTTCCATACACGCAGCGGCATCATAATTTACACCCATGCATGGCAAAGCGAAGAAGGTATTCTGTTTACCTTTGATGCTGGCTACGCGCCGACAGAAGATATCATCGATAGCAAGGCGCAAGCTCAAGCCGCAGGCATTGCGGCGAGACTGAACGGGTGGGTCTATACACTGCCGCCATTTAAGACCGCGCAGTTTTTAAGCCGACCCGCCGATCTTCTGCAGTAACCGCTTTCCCGCTGCAGATCAGGCAACACACGCCGAACAACTATTGCGACCAAATACTTGCTGCAGGGATTGTGGTTGGGCGGGCTGTCTCCCTGCGGTACAAACCTGACAATAGTTTCGAACAGTACGATAGCTACTCGGCGGGCTTAACAAACCGCAGCGTAAAGCGATCACTCTCGCCGATATCCAGGTACTTCTGCTGATCCTGCTCACCACCGCGCAACCGTGGGGGCAGCGACCACACGCCATCAGGGTAATCTTTGGTATCGGTCAGGTTGGCGTTCACTTCAGAAGCAGATTCAAATTGCAGGCCGGCTTTCTCGGCCATTGCGATCATCGCAGCAACGCTTACATAGCCGGTTGATGCACGCGGGTTCTGCTCCTGCCCTTCAATACCACGATGCTCAACCACACCGAAAACGCCGCCCGGCTTTAATGCGTTGTAAACCGCTTGCATCACATCATCCTGCATATCGAAGGCCATCCAGTTGTGAACTGAGCGAAACGACACAACCAAATCAACGCTGCCAGCCGGCGCAATTTCAAGTTGCTCCGGCGGCATTAATACAGTCATCTGAACCTCGTCATACAACTCAGGGCTTGAATCAAGCATCGTCTGATACTTCTGGACACTCAAACGGAGCATTTCAACCTTGGAATCGGGATCAACGTGCGCCGCATAGTAGGTGCCTCGACCGCGAACCACCGGTGCAATAATCTTGGTGTACCAACCGCCGCCCGGCCATAACTCCACCACGCTGAGTTCTGTCTCTTATACACATCTCCGAGCCCACGAGACAAGAGGCAATCTCGT
>CAJXQV010000311.1 GCA_913058165.1 uncultured Chromatiales bacterium
ACGAGATTGCCTCTTGTCTCGTGGGCTCGGAGATGTGTATAAGAGACAGTGCAGAAACACGCTTAAACCGCCCTTGGCGGTACCGTAAACATAATTACTCTGCCGACCGCGGTCACCGGCTACCGATGAGATTACTGCAATGGTTCCATGCCCCTGCTGCTCACACACATTGGCAATACCGGTAAGCATCGAAACCACACTTAGGAAGTTATCCTCCAATACCTGCAACGTAGCGGGATAATCCTTCTGCACAACGTCCTGATCCGGCAAAGTACCGTGCGCGATCAACACCAGATCCAATCCATCGAGACCATCAATGGCTGCACTCAGCATATCTTGATGCCGGTCGGTATCGCAGGCATCCATAACCATGGAACCCACCCAGCTTGCACCACGCACCTGCAGGTCAAGCGCAAGTGCTTCTAGCTTCAAGGTGTTACGTGCAACTAAAAAAAACCTGTCGCCACGAGCTGCGTATATGCGCGCGGTCGATTCAGCAATTGCCGAAGTGGCGCCAATAATTAAAACTTTCACTGTTGCTCTACTCCGGGACTCTTGAATTAAATACTAAATCTTTCATGGCGCACTCTCGCCGGTCACGCGCCGCCAGAATCCGGAAGAAAAACGCGGATCAATAAATTGCGAAAAATCCTGCCACTGCGGAAAATAACGTTGAAAACTTTCTGCACTCATGCGGGAATCTTTCGCCGGATAGACCACCCCATTTGCTGCGCGGGTGAGTTCATCAAGGCGCTCAAGCAATTCAGTGGTTGCCGGCGCATTGGGAAAATCCAATGCCAGCGTCACGCCCGGCATCGGAAATGACATCAGCCCCGGTGATTGTTTCGCGCCAAACACCTTCAAAACAGCCATAAACGAGCCCTGCCGACTGGCCGAAATCGCCGCAAGAATTTCGCGAAACACCTCGTTACCGCTGGCCTCGGGAACCACACACTGATACTGCACAAAGCCTCGCGGACCGTACATTCGGTTCCAGTGCTGGATAGAATCCAGCGGATAAAAGAACGACTGATAATGCACGGTGCGACTGCGCCGCAATGGTTGCTTACGATAATAAATCTCGTTAAACAGGCGCAGGCTTGCCCTATTCACTAACGACACAGGCGGAACAAATGGCAGGCCCAACCCCTGGCGCGGTGCGACCGGTCGATGCGCAGGCGCAGAAGAACCATGATGATTGGCGCGATAAAACGCACCACGTCCGAGTGCGCTGCCGCGAGCCATGCAATCTACCCAGGCGACAGTGTGTTCATAACTTTCTTCCGATGCCTTGTTCAATTCGAAGAACTCATCAAGGCAACTGAAACGCAGGGTTTCTTCCTGCAGGTACGGATTCATCACCGGCTTTAGTTGCACCTCAACCCAAGTAATCAAACCTGTCAGGCCAAGACCGCCGATAGTCGCGGCAAACCATTCTGGGTTTTCATCAGGCGAACAATGCAAACGCTGTTCATCACTGCGCAATAGTTCTAAAGCCGTCACATGACAACCGAAGGTACCTGCTTGATGATGGTTCTTCCCGTGCACATCATTGGCAACGGCACCGGCAATGGTCACAAAGCGCGTGCCCGGAGTTACCGGCAAAAACCAGCCTCGTGGAACAACCAAATGCAGAATATCGGCAAGTAAAACACCCGCCTCGACACGCAAAATACCCGTGTCCTGATCAAAAGCAATGAAGTGATCCAGGCTGCGGGTATCGAGTAGGTAACCGTCGTTGTTAAGACAGCTGTCGCCATAACTGCGCCCATTGCCAAACGGCAATACCAATCCGTTATCCGGCAAATCAAGCGGCTCAAAACGCGATGACAGCCGCAGCGGTTTGCCATTGGACTTGGGGTTAAGACCCCAGGAATGAAAACGGCCTGGTGCCATTTACATTGCTACCCACAAACACGCCGCAGCGACCAATGCCAGCCAATGAGTGCGACGGTCTTGTATGGTGAAGACAATCGGGTCGTCATGCATCTCGCCACGACGGGTTAGTAGCCACAACCGACTGATCCAATAAAGCATTATTGGGCACAACAGCCACAACGCCTTGGGGTTCGTGTACAACTCGCCACCATTGATATAAAGGGCCAACACCATGACCGCCAAATAGCCGCTGGCGATGCCCATTTGACTGAGCATACCGAGGTCTACTTCCTGATAGCCACGTCCGGTAAGACGATCCTTACCCAAAGAAATCTGCATCTGCAACTCGGCGTAACGTTTGATCATCGCCAGACTAAAGAAGGTAAACATTGAGAAAGCCAGCAAGTAGAATGTCGCTTCAACCTCAATGGCAGCCGCTCCCGCAACGAGTCGCATGGTATAAAGAGCAGCCAGAACCTGTCTCTTATACACATCTGACGCTGCT
>CAJXQV010000312.1 GCA_913058165.1 uncultured Chromatiales bacterium
CTACACAGAGTAGATCGTCGGCAGCGTCAGATGTGTATAAGAGACAGCTTTATCAAGTCTTGCATACCACGGGATTCGAGTTGAAACACGGCCGAAGTGCGGGCCGACTTAAGCAAGGCAAAGGCCTTTACGTCATCCAGCGGCAAGACCCGGATATCGAGCGGTGACTCCCCAACGGTATCCCGCTGCCGATTCACAATTTTCACTGCCCAATCGATAATCGTCAGAGTTCGCAACCCGAGGAAGTCGAACTTCACCAAGCCGGCCGCCTCCACATCGTCCTTATCGAACTGGGTGACCGGTGAGGCACCGGCATCGGTGGTGTACAAGGGCACAAAATCAGTGAGCTCAGACGGCGCAATAACCACACCACCCGCATGAGTGCCGGCGTTGCGTTTCAGGCCTTCCAGCTGCCGCGCCAGATCCAGCACGGTGCGTGCGTCATCATCACTGCGGTAAAGCTCGCCGAGCTCGGCCTCAACATCAAAGGCTTTCGCCAGCGTCATACCCACATCCGGCGGAATCATCTTGGCGATGCGGTCGCCCACCATATACGGCAGCCCAAGCACACGAGCCGCATCACGCACCACCGCCTTCGCAGCCATGGTGCCGTAGGTAATAATCTGGGAAACCTTTTCACGGCCATAGCGGCGTGCGACGTAATCAATAACGCGGTCGCGCCCATCCATACAAAAATCGATATCGAAATCGGGCATAGAGACACGCTCGGGGTTCAAAAAGCGCTCAAACAGCAGCGCATACTCCAGCGGGTCGATATCAGTGATACCAAGAACAAAAGCCACTAGCGAGCCGGCCCCGGAACCGCGACCCGGCCCCACCGGCACATCGTTCTCCCGTGCCCATCGAATAAAGTCGGCCACGATAAGGAAATAGCCCGGAAAACCCATATCCCGGATCACTTTCAGCTCAATTTCTAAACGCTTTTCGTAATCACCCGCCGGACGCGGCGTATGCGCCGGAGTACCGGCCAGTTCAAGCAGCTTCAGTGCCAACAAGCGGCGCGATTCATCGGCCAGGTAATCAGCCGGACTGCGGCCATCGCTGATTTCATAGTTAGGCAGGTAATTTTTGCCCAACTCCAGCGTGAGGTTGCAGCGCTTGGCAATGTGCACCGTGTTTTCAAGGGCTTCGGGCAGATCACGGAATAACTCCGCCATTTCTTCCGGACTGCGCAGGTACTGCTCAGTGGTATAGATTTTGGCGCGACGATTGTCATCCAACGCCATGCTCTGATGGATACAGGTGCGGGCCTCATGGGCATCAAAGTCGGCGGCAGTTAAGAAGCGGACATCATTCGTGGCCACCACAGGCAGGCCCGCAGCGGCGGCCAGCGCAACCGCAGAACGCACATACTGGTTTTCTTTCGGACGCCCTAGGCGCTGAAGCTCTATGTAGAAACTACCTTCAAAAGCTTCTGTAAACTTTTGTATTAAAAGATTAATATTATCTTTATTATTCGACTGAAGTGCGGCGCCCAGGGCGCCAAACTGCCCCCCTGATAAGGCAATCAAACCGGCTGTCGACTCAGCTGTTAACCAATCCAGCTCAATGCCAACACCGTGGTCATTGCGCCCCTCCAGATAAGCCCGGGTGATCAGACGGGTAAGGTTCTTATAACCCTCATCGCTGCTGCAGAGCAGCGGCAGCGGCAGCCCTCTGCCCGTTTCGCCGGGCATTCGCAGCAGCAGGTCACAACCGGCAATGGGTTTTATGCCCTGCTGCAGACACTGGCGGTAGTATTTGACCAGCCCGAACATGTTGTTGGCATCGGTTAATGCCACCGCCGGCATAGCTGCGGCGCTAACCGCATCAACCAAACCGGGCAGACGGACGACACTGTCTTCAATGGAAAACTCGGAATGCACCCGCAAATGAACGAACCCTGGCGTCATCAATAACCCCCGGTCTCACGCAGAGCCGCCGCCGCTTTTACCGGCTTAAAACTGCGCCGATGTTCGGGGCATGGGCCATGCTGCTCAAGAATTTCGCGATGCAACGCTGTGGGATAGCCCTTATGGCGTGCAAACCCGTACTCAGGGTAACGGGCATCCAGCGCCCGCATTTGCCTGTCACGGGTCACCTTAGCGAGAATCGATGCGGCACTAATCGCGATGCACAAGCGGTCGCCACCAATCAGCGGCTTGGCAATCCGGTTGTAATCCCCCAAATCGGGGCAACGATTGCCATCAATCAAAATCTGCTGCGGAACCACTTTCAGCATTTGCACAGCCCGGCGCATTGCCAGCATAGTGGCCTGTAGAATATTGAGCTCGTCAATTTCCTCGCGGGAGGCCTCAGCAATGGCGTAATCCCTGTCTCTTATACACATCTGACGCTGCCGACGATCTACTCTGTGTAGA
>CAJXQV010000313.1 GCA_913058165.1 uncultured Chromatiales bacterium
ACGAGATTGCCTCTTGTCTCGTGGGCTCGGAGATGTGTATAAGAGACAGTTTCGGAGGCGCGGTGCCTTGGTAAAGGCAATAAAAAGGGGATCAGACCTATGGGCCTGATCCCCTTTTTATAACTGCGATAGGTGCTGTCAGAAAACGACTGTTGTTGCCTTCGTCTTCAGGAAGGGCTCTAGCCCTTCTTTACCAAACTCACGACCCCAGCCGGACATCTTGTTGCCGCCGAACGGAATCGCCGGATCCACTGCCGCATGGCAGTTAATACTGACCTGGCCCGAATCAATCATCGACACCAACTTATGAGCGCGGGAAATATCCTGCGTCCATACGCTGCCTGATAGGCCGTAGACATTGTCATTAGCAAGCTGGGCAATTTCATCGAGGTCATAAGTGTCGAATGTTAGTACCGACAATACAGGGCCAAAGATTTCTTCCTGAACAATTGTCATGTCAGGCTTGCAGTCGGCAAACACAGTCGGTTCAACGAAGTAGCCTTTTTCACCGACTGCATTGCCGCCAGTTACCAGCCGCGCGCCTTCGGCTTTGCCGGCTTCAATGAACGACATCACACGGTCACGTTGAGTGGCCGAGATGAGCGGGCCTATGAGAGTATCGGGCTGGAAGCCGTCGCCGACTTTCCAGAACGCGAGTGCTGCAACAACGCCTTCAATAACGGCATCAGCGACATCTTTGTGAACCAGGAGGCGGGTGCCGGCCATGCAATTCTGACCCTGGAGGAAGAACGCCGCGCGACAAATACTGGGAATGACTTTTTCCATGTTCGCGTCAGGGAACACCACAACCGGAGACTTGCCACCCAGCTCAAGAGTTACTTTTTTCAGGTTGCTGCCAGCCGCTGCTTTGGCGATAGTTTGGCCAACGCCAGTTGAGCCGGTGAACGATACTTTCTGAATGTTCATATGTTCAGACAGTGCGGCACCCACTTCAGGGCCGGTGCCGTTCACAACGTTAAACACGCCGTCCGGGACACCCGCTTCTTTTGCAATGTCAGCAAGTTTCATTGAGGTCAGTGGCGCGAGTTCGGCAGGTTTTAAGATGATGGTGCAACCTGCGGCAAGTGATGGCGCAATTTTCAAAATAGCCATGGCAATTGGCGCGTTCCAAGGGATAATTGCGCCAACGACACCAATGGGTTCGCGTTTCGTGTAAGTCAACGAGCCGCCGGCAGGTGCTTCAGCCGGCGAAACCGGAATTGTGGCGCCTTCGATCTTGTCGCACCAGCCCGCGTAATAGCGAACGAAATCTGCACCAAACCCGGCCACGGTGTATTGCGCAATCATTAAAGGCTGTCCGTTGTCCAACACTTCGAGCTCGGCAAGTGTTTGCAGGTTTTCATCGATAAGATCAGCAAAGCGCAGTAGAACCTTGCCACGCTGACGTGAGGATAACGCTGCCCATTCGCCTTTCAGCGCAGACTGTGCGGCAACAACCGCCTTATCGATATCGGCACGGGTGCCTGCTTGTATTTTGGTAATCACTTCTTCCGTAGACGGATTGATGATGTCGATAGTTTCGGGGCCTGACGACTGAATCCAGGCGCCATTGATAAAAAGTTTGTGTTCCCGGGCCAGGAAATCCAGCGTGGCTTGCGAGAGAGCAGGTTGGTTTGCAGCAGCGTTCATAGCACTTCCTTGATGAGGCATTTCGGCGTTCAATTGACGTAGGGCGTTATGGTAGAGAAACTGTGAGCCCGAAACCAGCGCTGCGCGTCTGGAAATCCATTCGTAAACCAATAATCAAGAAGGATTTTGCAATGCCAACTGTTCTTATTACCGGCGCGAGCCGCGGGCTAGGGCTCGAATTTGTTCGTCAGTACGCCGCTGATGGCTGGGCTGTTATAGCAACCAGTCGCTCAGGATCGTCCGAGCTGCATGCTATGGCTGCCGATAACCAGAGGGTCACTCTGCACAGTCTCGATGTCGCTGACGGGGCCTCTGTGTCTGCGTTTTCGGATGCTGTTGGCATTCAGCCGATTGATGTTTTGCTCAATAACGCCGGCCTTTTCGGTCGGGTAGCATTTGCCGATGGCGGGGTTGAGCATCAGGCTTTCGGTAGTACCGACTTTGACAACTGGGCTAATGTCATGAACACCAATGTGTTCGGCCCGATGCGGATGGCTGAGATGTTCGCCGATAGAGTGGCTCTTAGCGAACAGAAGAAAGTTGTCACGCTCTCCAGCATGCTCGGCAGCATGGCCTTAAATACCATCGGTGGTTTGTACGCTTATCGTTCCAGCAAGGCGGCCGTTAATCAGGTGATGAAGTCAATGTCGATTGATCTGGCGAAGCGTGGCATTCTCGCCATCGGCATGCACCCGGGCTGGGCCAAAACGGACATGGGCGGACC
>CAJXQV010000314.1 GCA_913058165.1 uncultured Chromatiales bacterium
ACGAGATTGCCTCTTGTCTCGTGGGCTCGGAGATGTGTATAAGAGACAGGTGCGCATGGAGCGATAAGCCTCCGCCAGCGCCGATGTAGGCTGCTGATAGGCCATTAGGCCAATTTCATTATCCGTCACCTCTTTAGCGCTGAGGTTGGGGATGATGCCCAGCACGGGTTTATTCAGCAGTTTTTCCAGGTCGGCACCGGATTTGATGCTGTCGTCCATCACTTCAAACAGAAACGCAATCGCCGCTCCGAGCATTAAGCCCAGCACCAGTGCGAGGGCAGCATTGAGTGTCATATTTGGCTTAAACCGGTTGCGCGGGATTTCAGCGCGATCTATCACTGAAATATTGTTGTTACTGGCGCCGGCGGCAACGCCCACCTCTTTCATACGCTGCAACAGGCCGTCGTAAAGCTCTCGGTTGGTATCCACACCGCGCCTGAGTGTCTTAAAGTCGACACTGTTGGCCTCCAGATCGAGGATCTCATCGCGCGTAGACGCAATACGCTCTGCCAGCATCCCCTCTTCGCGCATCTTGGCCTGATACGTCACCTTAATGCCGTCGCGGATATGCCCGATCTCCTTACTCAGCTCAAGATCAAGCTGGGCGATCTTTTCCTGCATCTGCTGCATTTTCGGATAACCCGGTTTGTAGATCTTCAGGTTCTCCTGATACTCGGAGGTTAAATCAGAGCGCTGCTGCTTCAAATTCTGGATCACGGCACTCTCCAGCATCTCGGCCAAGCTGGCCATACTTGCGCTCAGCATTTCCTGGTACTGGGACTCTGCCGCAAAGCGTTCGGATTCAACTTTCACCTGCGCCCGGTTCATCTCCTTCAGCTTCTCGGTCAAAATGCCCAATTTGTCATTCTGGTTGATAATGCCGCGTTCCTGCGTGTAGGCGATCATGGCGCGCTCGGAATCCTCCAGGTCTGCCCGCACCTGTTTAAGCCGTTCTTCCAAAAAGCCCTTGGCATAAGCAGAAGCCTCAAAGCGGCGTTCCAGGCTCATATCCACAAACGACGCCGCAATGGCATTCGCCACCAAAGCGGCCTCACGCGGGTCTGGGCTTTCATAGTACAGGCGCACCAGGCGAGAATTACTGATGGGCGCGACCGCCAGGTTGTCCAAGAACACCGACTCCAGGTCTGCGGGCAATGCTTCTTCCGGACGTTCCTGCGGGCTGCTGAAAAAACCCTTCGCACTGTTTACCATGCCGGCAATAAAGCCCGGCTCTTCGTCATCTTGCGTCATAGCGCCGGATTCGTGCAGCCCCAACTGATCGATAACGCGCCGCGCCAGCGTGCGACTTTGCAGCAGCTCATACTGGGTTTGGTAGAAATCTCTGGAGCCTGACGACTCCTCACTGGTCACACCCTGATACTCCACCACCTTGCCGGCATCGCGCTCGATCTGCAGCACAGTGGTGGCGCGAAAAATCGGTGTCATCATTGCCGTGGCGATAATCGTAGTCACTAATACAACGCCCGCCGTGATGAAGATAGTCCAACGCCGGCGCCACAGCAGATTCCACACCTCGCGCAGGTCAATGAAATCGTCATCGACGGGGGCGGCAGCCGGCGCAGCAATCGCCTGCTCATAGCGCGCCAACTGATTTTTCAGCTCGGCGATCATCAGCTGCTGATCAGCGGGGACCGGATTGTTAGGCGTAGAATCTGAACTCATGGGTCATTCAACTCATATTAAAAAGTGGCGAAGCCAACAAAGCCGCGCAGGGTATCCGTGATGCCCTTAATAAACGATTTGCTGCCAGACACGGGCACCACAACTTTGTCATTGCCTATAATTTCCGGGTCAATGGCCGTGCCGGCTAAAACGTCTTCCAGGTTAACCACATAGCCCACCACTACGCCATATTCATCGGACCGAAACACCACAACCTCTTCTTCGTTGGCCAGCGCGCCGGCATCACCGGCCATGGCAAGGGCCTGCAGCAAGGTGGTTTTGCCCTTCAGCGGGTAGACTCCGGGGTTCGTCACATGCCCCAGCACCGTAATCTGATGGCTGACATACTCCATAATATCAATGTTCACCTGCGGGTCTTGGAGGTACCCTTCAGCATACAGCTCGGTGATCAAGTCTTCGGACTGCTCCCGACTCAGGCCCGCCACCTTCACCAAGCCTATCAGCGGCATCTTGATATACCCCGCGGCATTAATACGCTCGGTACCGGAGAGCTCATCCACCTGAAAGACGTCAATTTGCAGCAGGTCTGAGGGGCCGAGAATGTAATCGCTGGTCGAAAGGGCTACGGCGCCGCTACCGTCTTCTGGCGTGAGGGGCATGGGCGCAGCCGCCATTTCTGCTGTCTCTTATACACATCTCCGAGCCCACGAGACAAGAGG
>CAJXQV010000315.1 GCA_913058165.1 uncultured Chromatiales bacterium
TCGTGGGCTCGGAGATGTGTATAAGAGACAGCTTCTGTAGAAGAAGACAGAAGAGCCTTTACAGCCACCTACGAAGAAAAATTAGCGAGCGAGATATACGATGCACAAGAGATTGTGGATTATCTTGCAGAGGGACGCATCCGAATTTGTGAAGAATATGAAGTCGCTGGCTACATCATAGATTGTTCTGAAATTACGGCTGCAAACCTAGACACAATAGTGGGCCAAATTTTTGAAGGCACTGATATTACCTGGTATCAAGGGAGCATAGTTTTAGAAGGTGATCCAGTTTTTGGCTCCCTTGAGCGTGTATCAGCGGGACTAGAGTTTCCAATACATCTTGCTTTTCCAGTTATTGATGATGATGACATCGCGCTCTATATCGGTGAAATTGACCAGGTTCTACTGACTCCATCGACCTCACTAGAAGAGGCAATGATAGGTGAAGGCGGTGGTGAGTTTATTTTGCCAAGCAGTGATGTTCCCGTCTTATTGAGTGCACTTGCAGGCGAATGGCAGGCTAATTTTAAACCAGCTGGCATAACTATAGAGGAAAATGGCGAATTCGAAGGTGGAGATGATTCACTTTGCTTATACGCAGGCCAAATAACAGAGCGCGAAAATGATGCCTATATCTTCGATGCAACACTCACAGTGGACTGTGGTGGTTCGGTGTTCGATGGCGCCTACACTGGTATTTTAGCTGCTAACTTAGACGAAGGAAGTATTCTATTGGTTGTCACTACTGGGGATGGTGAATACATGATTTCTCAGGGATTCGATATAGATGGTAGTTTTCCGGATATCACGTGATTCACATTCGTTTCTAGAGAATTAAAGAGGACACAGAAAAGGCCCCGCACTGCGGGGCCTTTTCTGTGTTGCATGATACATAGGCTCTAGCCGAAGCCGTTATCGTAATCATCTTGGTTTCTTCGTTCCAGAGTGAAATGTTAAAGCCCGTTTTTCTGTATCTTCATCTCTCATTGAATATCTGACTGATATTGGCATTTTTTTGTGCTGAGTATTTACCAAGCAATGTCTACGATTCTGTTCCGGTCGGCATCTGGCCTGCCGGGTTCTATGAGGAGTATGACTATGCAAACATTACTACTGAGCCTGCTGGCAGGGTTGTTGCCTGCACTGGCATTGGCCGGGCCCGTTGATATCAATACAGCGGATGCGATGACGCTTGCCGCAGAGCTTGATGGTGTGGGTCTGTCTCGGGCAGAGGCTATTATCGACTACCGCAACCTCAATGGTTCATTTGCAGCAGCTGAGCAGTTGTTGGATGTGAAAGGTATCGGGCCACAGGTGTTGGATACGAACCGGATGAATATTCAGATCAGTGAGTCAAAATAATCCGGCTTATGATGCCGGGCTGTCTGTAGGCCCGGCATTTGCATTTTTGGGTATCGCTTCGCATCAGGTGCTACTAAAGGTAGAATCCCCACTGTTCTTGAATTCAATAACAGGTATGCGGGCATGAAATCTAAAGTAAATACAGCCGTTTTCCCGGTTGCAGGCAGGGGTACGCGATTTCTTCCGGCGACTAAAGCCATCCCTAAAGAGATGCTGCCGATTGTTGATAAGCCGCTTATTCAATACGCTGTTGAAGAGGCAGTGGCTGCTGGAGCTACTCGTCTGGTGTTTATTACGCACCGCAGTAAAGGGGCGATTGAGCGGCACTTTCAAACGAACTATGAATTGGAAAGTATTCTTAAAAATTCCGGTAAAGAGGCGTTGCTGGAGTTATTGCATGAGACGGTCCCACCCGGCGTGAGGTTTTATTACGTAGAGCAAGGCGAGCCTTTGGGTCTTGGCCATGCTGTTTTGTGTGCAAAAGAGGTGGTGGGTAATGAACCTTTTTTCGTGCATTTGCCGGATGACCTGATTCGCTCCGATCGCGGCTGTCTGGCTGAGCTCAGTGAAATCTATGAGGAAACGGGTGCCAGTGTTATTGCTGTCGAGCCTGTTCCGCAAGAACGCACATCCAGTTACGGTATTGTTGATATTGATGAGCGCAGCGTGCTGAAGCAGATCGTCGAGAAGCCTGATCCGAAAGAGGCGCCGTCTAACCTGGCTGTGGTCGGGCGCTATTTGCTGACACCTGATATTTTCGATTTGTTGGAGCAAACTCAACGCGGTGCCGGTGGTGAAATTCAGCTAACCGATGCCATTGCTGAATTGTTGCCGACGCAGGATGTTACGGCTTGCCGTTTCTCCGGCGTTCGTTATGACTGCGGCAATAAATACGGTTATGTAACCGCTAACCTGGATTTGGCGCTTGAGCACGAGGATATCAGCTGTCTCTTATACACATCTGACGCTGCCGACGATCTACTCTGTGTAGA
>CAJXQV010000316.1 GCA_913058165.1 uncultured Chromatiales bacterium
TTCGATGAAACCACCGGCCTCGTTCATCACTACATTCATATCGGTCTCGGCGTTGGAATCTTCAGGATAATCGAGATCCAGTACCGGCATACCGTTATAAATACCCACAGAAATGGCGGCAACCTGCCCCATCAATGGATTTTTCTTGATTTTCTTCTGCGCCAACATCCGTTCAACCGCAATGGCTAAGGCGACCCAAGCGCCACAAATTGACGTAGTCCTCGTGCCGCCATCGGCCTGCAGTACATCGCAATCGAGGGTGATGGTAAACCCATCGAGCGCATCAAGGTTAACTGCGGCGCGGAGCGACCGACCGATAAGACGCTGAATTTCGAGAGTGCGCCCGCCCTGACGACCTGCTGCAGCTTCACGGCGAACACGGGTGTGCGTAGAACCTGGCAGCATGCCGTACTCGGCCGTTACCCAGCCCTGACCTCGGCCTTTCAAAAATCGCGGCACAGTCGCCTCGACACTGGCAGTGCAGAGCACCCGGGTGTCACCAAACTCAGCCAGCACAGAGCCGGCGGCGTTAGCGGTGTAATCGGTGGTTAGTTGCATGGACCGGAGCTGGTCCGGCTGTCTTCCACTGGGTCGAGTTGCCATGGTGCGTTCCCCTGAGCTGGTCATCTATAGGTTTATGCCCCGGGTGCCCGGGAGCGGATAAACGCCATGCTATATGGATTGACTCAGGCTTGCCCGATAAAACGCAGTGCTGCGGCCGAGGTATTGTCACTGTGTGGCGACGTGGCTTTAACCGCTTGAGCGCCCAGTGCGCTAAGCTGCGGGGCAAGAGGTTCTTTGGCTGCGGTGATCGATGCCATCTCGGCTTCGGTAAGCCCCGACCAGAACCCATCAGAGCACGCCAGCAAAACGTCATCGGGAAGCAAACGCTTGTAGCGGGTAATTGTCATGGCGGGTAACGCGGAATCGCCACCCAAGCAACATTCAACAAAGTTACGCATCGGATGCGTCGAAACTTCATCCTCGGTAATAAGACCTTCCTGCAACAATACTTCAACATGACTGTGGTCACGACTGCGCTCGACCACGACCTCGTTGCGTAAGTGATGGATCCGGCTGTCGCCAACATGCCCCCAGTACGCGTAACCGTCCTGCACCAGACAAATCGCGCAGGTTGCGCGCGGTCGGGCCTCAACTGAAATTTTATTGCCCAAAGCAACCAACTCCGTATGCGCATGCCCGATAGCGCGATGCATAAAGCCCTGCGGATCAAATACAGGCAACTCAACCTGATTGAACTCGTTGCTAATTACCTCAACACACAGGCGCGCAGCTTCAGCGCCACCGGCGTGACCACCCATGCCATCAATAACGATCAGGAGCGTGGCCCCAGCCTTACTGACAACAGCAACACGGTCCTGATTTTCTTCACGATTACCCAACAGGCTTATTTGTGCGGTATCAACTTGCAAGAGTCTTCCTTGATTCTGTGGTTAGGGCACCAACCCGCTGCTGCGGCCTCTGTATTCCAGATTATTCACGCCGGTGTTGGTGACTGGCACGTTGCCTGATTACAATAGACCAGTGACAGAAACCGCGCCCAACAGCAGGTGCTTTGCGGATTCTGCCATAAGTGTGGCGTGCAACGCCTACCAACCAGTTCACATCCCGGAGATAGCATGTCAACCGCTCACCCCATCCGATACGCACAATTTGGCCATGCATGGCTCGAAAACCAAGCATCACAAGGAAAAACAGATGATTAACAGCATGACGGGCTTCGCCCGGGCAGACCTGGAACTGGAAAGCGGCACACTCCTGTGGGAAATCCGCTCCGTGAATCATCGCTACCTCGAAGCCGGCTTCAGACTGCCGGAAGGCTTCCGGCACATTGAGCCGGAATTGCGCGCGCGGGTCAGTGAGACCCTAAAACGCGGCAAGGTGGATGCCTCTCTGCACTTTCATAGCACCAACAATATCGCCACCAAACTGGAGCTCAACGAAGCACTGGCCGGTGAAATCATCAAGCACGGCGAGCGCATCGGCGCACTGATAGATGATGATGGCAAGCTCAGTGCGCTTGGCATCTTGCGCTGGCCTGGGGTGCTGCGGGAGCAAGCTCTCGATGTCGAAAATCTGCTGGAGCCGGCAGCACAATTATTGGCTGCCGCAATTAACGATCTCAGCGAAAGCCGCGCCAACGAAGGCAAACGCATTTACGAAATGCTTGAAGAGCGCCTGCAACAAATCCTCGAAATTGTAACCGTCGTCAACACGCGCATGCCCGAAGTGCTGGAAAGCTCCCGCGCCCGCATGCGCGAACGCGCCGCAGCACTGGAACAAAAGATTGATCCGGAACGGCTTGAGCAGGAACTGCTGAT
>CAJXQV010000317.1 GCA_913058165.1 uncultured Chromatiales bacterium
CAGGAAAATATCCGGAACATGATTTTCTCGGCGTCGAAGTCCATGAACCGGGCGTCGGTCGCTGCATGCTCGAAGCAAGTGAGCAGGACCTCAGTAACATTAAACTGATTTGCCATGATGCCATTGAGGTATTAAGAGACCAACTGCCTGAAGACAGCTTCGATTGCATCAATCTGTTTTTTCCCGACCCTTGGCACAAAAAGCGCCATCACAAGCGCCGCATCGTCCAAGCGGAATTTGTTACGACACTAAGCAGCAAGCTGCGTAGCGGCGGAATTTTTCATGTCGCAACAGACTGGCCAGCTTACGCCGAACACATTCAGGACGTTTTTAATCAACAGCAGCAACTGCGCGAACGCGCAGGCGAAATCCCCTGGAGGCCAGCAACCCGATTTGAGAATCGTGGCATAAAACTCGGCCACAATATCTGGGAGAAGGTTTTCGACAAGCAATAGCCCTGTACCCATAACCTCATTAGGCGTATAAATATTTTACTGCTGATGCAGTCGCATCGCAGTGCGAAGAGAGCCCGCCAAGAGGCTCAAACTATTGAGGTGCACCCCATGGGATAGCGCTACCTGAAGTTGGAAAATGGTATCAATGCAGCAACATAGGGTTATTTGAAGTTGTCGCCACTGATCCGGATGATGCGACCATCGAAATACAACATTACGATGGCACTATAGAAGAGCTCGACTATCGAGGGTGGATGGCACAAAAGACCATCCCTGCCGTGCCGCCAAATGACTGTCTTGGGTCAGTCGATATCAGTTGCGAAGATAACCCTGATGCGGCCAATCGCGTCACATTGACTCTGGATGATTCGCTCAACCTGATTGAACAACTGGATGACCCTTCCGAAGACTGGCTAAGCATCATTACCATCGAAACAAACTAAAGCCCGCGGCTACAAATCGCGCGCTGAAGCTGGCGCCCGAACACGGATAATGCCGCTGTCTTCATGGCACTCAAGCCGTTGCAGATACTGCCCCGGGCAGGGCCCTGCGACGCAGGCGCCGGTATCCGGCTCAAATTTCGCACCGTGCGATAGGCAACGAATATAACCCCCGTCAGGCGTCATAAAATCATTGGGGCCATAGTTAAGAGAATGCCCTGCATGAGGGCATGAATTAACCCATGCATGACAACCACCATCGTGGCGAACGACAAAACCCTTAAGCGGCCAATCGCCACTGCCCAGCTGAAACCCCAGCGCCTTGCCTTCAGCCAGATGAGCGCTAGCTGCCACATCCCAGGTCTTCAAGACTCAGCCCCTGCAGTGCTCCGACGCACAACCCAGAGCGACAAAAGAATGGCAGGTATACCCATGCAGGACGCGTACACAAAGAACACGGTCCAGTCGGTTGCAGCAACAATCTGCCCAGAAAACCCACTCAGCAACTTGCCAAAAAAATTCATTATCGAAGAAAACAAGGCGTACTGCGTGGCGGTATAAGCGGCGCTGGTCAGGCCAGAAAGATAAGCGATGAAAACAGTACCCGTATAACCCGCAGCAAAGTTGTCGGCACTAATAGTGACCATTAAATAACTAAGATCGGGTTCTCCATGCATCGCCATGCCGGCGAAAAATAAATTGGTAATTGCCAGCATGAAGGCACCCCAAATCAACGGCCGGTTAACGCCAAAGTATGCCACTGAAACGCCACCGAGGGCCGCCCCCACCATAGTGACGATAAAGCCAAAGACTTTAGTGATAGTGGCAATTTCTGACAAAGAAAACCCGATATCAATATAGAACGGATTAGCCATCACGCCCAAAACCAGATCACTAAACCGATACAAGGCTATAAAGGCAATAATCAGTAAGGCCGAGCGCCCCTGACGCACGAAAAACTCGCGGAATGGCCCGATTACCGCATCGTCAAACCATTCAAGCGGACCCGCTGCGGCAATTATACGAGAATGGTGCTTTGGCTCAGCGATAAACAGCGTAGTCACAATGCCGACAGCCATCAGCACCGCCATGCTTTGATACGCCAACTCCCAGCTGCTGAGGTCAGCGATATACAACGCGCCGGCAACAGCCACCAACATAGCAACTCGATAGCCGAGCTGATATGCCGCTGCCATTGCTCCCTGAACACGCTGCTGAACGGCCTCGATACGGTAAGCATCGATGACAATATCCTGGGTGGCCGAGAAAAATGCCACCGCAACCGATAGCAAAGCTATCCTCGTAAGCCCCTCTGCAGGATCAGATGAGGCCATTAAGTACAGCGGCAATGCAATGCCCAACTGAGACAGGAGCATCCAGCTACTGTCTCTTATACACATCTCCGAGCCCACGAGACAAGAGGCAATCTCGTA
>CAJXQV010000318.1 GCA_913058165.1 uncultured Chromatiales bacterium
CGAGATTGCCTCTTGTCTCGTGGGCTCGGAGATGTGTATAAGAGACAGTTCCTGAGTGGTTTCTGGATTACCGCGTAATTGGCCCCGATGGCCCGCAGCCGGTGCGGGCCATTATCGGCGACATTCCCGCCGGCGGGTTCACACCCGATAAGGATGCACTGTATACCGTAGGTTACTTCAGCGGAGCTGACCTTGCCGACCTGGAACCAGAAAAATTCAATAAATATCTAATGAGCGAAGGGCTGGAGCATGCACTGGAAACTCGGCGAGCTGCAGGCAAAGAAAACACCCGCGGGCTCGAATACTACTCACGCTGCGCTAAATCAATAATCAAGTCAGGCAATGGCAAGGACACCACAGCACTCTCTGCCATAATCGGCTATCCGCTGGAAATTATTCCGCTCAACAACCCCTATGCGCTGGGCGAAGACAAGACACTAAACATTAGGGTTTTGTTTAACTCAAAACCCATCAGCAATCTCGCTGTATTTGCATTTAACTCGGCAGCGCCTGAAAAACAACAACGCACGGCAACCAACGCTGATGGCGAGGCCCGTATCGCAGTCCTAAGTTCAGGCACCTGGCTCATCAAAGCCGTGCACATCTATGAAATCGATAATCCCAATGCAGATTGGGAAAGTTTCTGGGCATCACTGACCTTTCGTCTTTGAAGCAACAGACCGGCTAAACCTATACAAGTGGGCTCCGAGTATAGGTCCTGACACTGCCCCTCTGAATCCGACCAACCGGTAATAGCGAAATCTTTAGCAGTGGACAAACCACTGCATAAAATTTCTTGAACTCTCAAAGAGGACACACCATGTCAAAATTAAAATCAGCGGCTATCGCCATCGCCGCATGTCTCGGGCTCAGCGTTACAACTGCGATGGCCGGGGGTCATACATCGGCTCCAGGCGATATTGTTGAGGTCGCAGCCAGCAACGGTTCGTTCAACACTCTCGTCGCTGCAGTCACTGCAGCAGATCTGGTCGATGCCCTTAAAGGGGATGGTCCATTAACCGTATTTGCACCGACGGATGAGGCCTTTGCGGCGTTACCCGCCGGCACGGTTGAAAACCTGCTTAAGCCTGAAAATATCGAACAGTTGCAAGCCATCCTTCTGTATCACGTCGTTCCGGGCCAGGTGATGTCCACGGACCTCTCGGGCACAATTAATGCTGCCACGCTTGAGGGCGCCACAATAGAGATTGTCGCTAACGACGATGGCGTTACTGTAAATGGCGCCAACGTGGTTGCAGCCGATGTGGTGGCAAGCAATGGTGTTATCCACGTTATAGATGCTGTGCTTCTGCCGCCAGCAAACTAGCCAGTCTGCCGTCACAACGGCAAATCAATGACCGGAACTGCTCTGGAGAGTGGTTCCGGTTTTTTTTAAAAGAAAAATACGCCTTTTCTGCAGCGTATCGCCGGCCCGCTCTTAAAAGGGATGCTGCCGCAGATTGCAAGCAATCCCTGTTCTTATTAAGCACTTGCCTATCAGGCTGTCCATCAGTAAGTTAAACCCTAGTTAGAACTGCTTCACAGTAAGGCAACTGAGGCAGTATGCGATGATAAAGTTGCAGTAAATCTATCGGTTTAGGAAGCACTGCTGCGCGCTGCTACGGACGAATCATTAAAGAAAGGAACCATCATGAGCTCAATGTTTTTGAATGCACTTCTTGCACAACAGGGTTCTGCGGTCGATACCATCGAAACACTCGCTCAGGGTCGCGCGAATCCGGTCAAAACATCTAAGGTAGGTGCAGCACCAAGCCTCGATTTCGATAATCCGCGGGATAACCTCTACGCCTTCGGCAAAATCTGGGCTGGTTACGATGGCCCCGAAATCGGTGCCTTCCACGGTCTAATGTACGCACGCATTGATGACAAACGTCTGATCCCGTTATTTGGTTACACTGGCACAGGCTGCATGGAGTCGAGGATTGATGAGAATGGCAACATGGTCATTCGCGGCAGAGAAACCGGCTACTTCACCGACCTTGCCACAGGCGATATTCTAAAAACGTGGAAAAACCCGTTTACCGGTGAAACTGTTGAAGTCTTCGACTTCTATAACAAAAATATGGGCGGCACCCTCACTGCAGAAATGCCACGCTTCGCAATGGGCGCAGCCAAAGACGACGCAACACTTATGAACGATGGCACGGCTAAGACAGTCGGCGGTGTTGTTCCGTTCGTGCTGCCATTCGAAACCTTCGGCGACGACCTGATGCTGGCCTGGGATTACGCTCACGAATACACCAATCCGGTTCTGTCTCTTATACACATCTCCGAGCCCACGAGACAAGAGGCAATCTCGTA
>CAJXQV010000319.1 GCA_913058165.1 uncultured Chromatiales bacterium
CTACACAGAGTAGATCGTCGGCAGCGTCAGATGTGTATAAGAGACAGGCCAATGACCTGGCCCACTACCGCACAAATCAGCACGCTGCTCCAAGAACCGTTGCTCGAATGGCAATTGCTGCTTGATGACGATCAGGCCGATGGCTACCGCCGTAACTGGCAACCCGAGATCATGAGACCCGAAACCCACCTCGGATATGCCGTGCAATGGTTTTCTTTTGCGGCGTTAGCCCTCATTATTTACACACTTCTTCATTTTCGTAGCGCCCGCAAGCGTCGCGAAATAAACACTTAAACAGTAAGCCGCACCCTATGAGCAAACGTCAAAAATCAGGAAGGCGTGCCTTCCTGCTGATCAACTTTTTATTCTTCGGCCCTCTGGCCCTTGCTGTTTTTATCTATGCAACGGGTGGCTGGCGACCCAATGGCAGCACAGAAAATGGCGAGTTGCTGTGGCCTCCGGTTACCATTCCTGACATCACCTTGCAGGAAGCCAGCGAGAACAACCCGCGCAAACACCTGCGAAATGTTTGGAATCTGCTTTACACAGGCCCAGGCGATTGCGATGACAACTGCAAAAATCGTTTGGTTGATATTCGACAAATGCGGCTCACCTTTGGCAAAGATGCGAATCGACTGCAGCTGGTCTTTTTAGCCGACAGTGGTTCTATTGATCGCTCGTATATCACTGCAGAACACCCCGCACTGTTAGTAGTAGACCCTGAAAACACCGGGGCGCAACTCGCCGTGTTGGAACAATACGCTGCCGGCGATCTGTATCTCGTCGACCCGCAAGGCAATGTGATTCTCAAGTACCCTTCAGATATGCCCATTGCTGAGGTGCGTAAAGATATTAAGAAACTGCTTAAGTTGTCGCAAATCGGTTAACTATCAATCCGCTATCGAAATTGCTTATTTAATGCGGTTCAATATTTATAGCTCAATTCGTTCAAATTATTTACGCGAAGTAGAAACATGAAAGTCTGGTATCAAAGATTGTGTGTGTTTGCCTGTTTGCTGGCATTGGTTGTCGTGGTGATGGGTGCCTGGGTGCGTCTGAGCGATGCTGGCCTCGGTTGTCCTGACTGGCCGGGCTGCTACGGTTCAATAGTCGTTCCATCAACAGACTTGGCTATAGACGCCGCGCAAGAAGCCTTCCCCGAACGACCGCTCGAAGCGCAAAAAGCCTGGCGCGAGATGATTCACCGCTACGCAGCCTCGGTGCTGGGCTTAGCTATTATGCTGCTCGCAGCGCTGGCTATATTTAACCGCAAAGACCCCGGGCAGGCGGTAAAGGTGCCGGTACTGCTGTTCTTTCTGGTCTGCTTTCAGGGTCTGCTCGGTATGTGGACGGTCACGCTGTTATTAAAACCGTTAATCGTTATGGCGCATTTGCTCGGCGGGCTATCAACGCTGGGGCTATTATTCTGGTGTATCTGCGAAAACCGTTGGCCGGCTTCCGGTAGAAAAACTGCGGCGCCTATTGCGGCTATTGTCGCGCTGGTGGTGCTCATATGCCAGATTGCATTGGGCGGCTGGACCAGCTCCAACTACGCGGCCTTAGCCTGCCCCGACCTGCCAACCTGCCAGGGTCAATGGTGGCCCGATCAGGTGGACTTCAGCGAAGGCTTTGTCATGTGGCGAGGCCTTGGCGTGAACTATGAGTTCGGCATTCTTGAGGCGCCGGCGCGGGTTGCCATTCACTACACCCATCGGCTCGGCGCATTGATTGCATTTTTGGTCATTGTATTCGCGACGCACAAATACCTGCGTGCTGGTTTGGGCCGCCGGGTAAGTGGCGCATCGATGCTGGTACTTGCGGCACTGATTACGCAAATAAGTTTGGGGATTGCCACCGTCTGGTTTGGCCTGCCCCTGTTGGTTGCGACCGGACACAACATGGTAGCCGCATTGCTGCTGCTTGCCGTTATTAACCTCAACCATGCGGTGTTGCGGGCGCCCGCTGGCAAGCAATAACCTGGGATTCACCCTGAAACAAAAAGTAAAAACCTTCAACCGCACCAACGTCTCAATATTGCTTGCGACGCTGCTGCTGGGCATTTTGCTTTACGTGGTGCTGAGCCTGGTGGCGCAATCAATCGACCCTAAGCCCTTCACGCTGGATACCGGCGATACGCCCGACAATGTCGTACCACCGGCCATCCGCACCCGCACCGATCTGGAGTTGGCGCTGGGCGGCAGGGTTGCGGAACTCAATACTCTATTAGCAGCCAGCGCTGACTGGTACGAGCAGCGCGGCTATCTTGGCCCGCTGCCGGTATTGGGTCGCATCGATGACAGCACTTTATTGAAAGTC
>CAJXQV010000320.1 GCA_913058165.1 uncultured Chromatiales bacterium
ATCTACACAGAGTAGATCGTCGGCAGCGTCAGATGTGTATAAGAGACAGAAGTTTCAGTGTCGCTGATACCGCATTATGGCTGCAGATTATTAACGGTGATGCCTACATCGATATGTCCGATCAAATGGCGCTGACTTTGGCTGCCGAATATGCAGCCAATCAGTTGGTTTCCGCTATTCAGGCCCAAGGTCGGACAGCTGATCCTGCCGAGGTCGAAAAGGTTGCCCGTGAGCAGGCTCCCGTGCTGCTGTATAACTTTATTCAGCAGGGTATTTTTGAGAAAACCGATGCCGGCTATAGCGGTAACGTGACCTTGCGTGATGGAAGTGTCGAGATCAACGGCAATCCTATGCCGTTGGGGGCAATGTAACGGGGATGGTTCAGTGATGGGTTATCAGTTACAGCAGCGTGGGCGGGCGAGCATTGATTTTTTAACCGACCTGCGCCGCTGCTCCAACCGTTTGGAAGCTGATCCGGCGATTGCCGGAATTAACCCCGGAGCAATGTTTGACCATCCGCAATCGGGTACTGAGCTGGACTTCGTCTCAATGCAGAACAAGGCTCTTCGTCAGCTCTGCGATTCGGAAGCATTTCGGGTATTGCGACTGTGTCGTGAATGGATGCTAGCCGCGCATGGGCGTATTGCGATGGAGGCATTTGCAGAAATGCCGCTGGCGCTAAGTGCGGAGCTTGATGCCGCTAAAAGTGGTCGCAGCACATTGCAGTATGCGCCTGATTTAACGCTACCTGCTTACTGGGATGGCTATGAGTTTCATCGTTCCACGGGCGGTTGGGATGGACACGATTACATGGGCTTTGTGCATGGCGAGTTGATTCACTTTCATATGGTGGGCAGAGCACTTGCAGGCGTGCTGCATGCACAACGAGTGGCTGCAGCCGCGGCAGCACTCTATGACGCACCAGAACGTATTCTTGAAATGGGTTGTGCCAGTGGCCAGTTCACCGCGGCACTGGCCGGGACTTACCCGAATGCCCGTATCACCGCACTCGATCTCAGCGCCCGGCAGTTAGAGCAGACGCAGCGCCGCGGCAACGAGCAGGGCGCGAGCTGGAGGCTGTTGCAGGCAGCAGCAGAGCAGACTGGACTGAAAGCTGCGCAATACGATCTGGTCTGTTCTTACGCAGTATTTCATGAGTTGCCTAGGGCAGCAGCTGAGCAAGTGATGGTCGAGAAGTTTCGTTTGTGCAAACCGGGCGGCGCACTGCTGATGGCTGATGTAAAACCCTACAGCTCGCTGTCTGCGCATGAAGTCTGGAGTGCGGACTTCTGGAATCAAGTGGTGGGTGGCGACCCGCATTGGCGTGAATACGCCATGACTGATTTTATTGCCTTGGCCGAATCGGCGGGCTTTGTCGATGTGGTTTGGCAGGGACTTGGTCAGTATCATTACCCGTATGTGTTAACGGGCCGGAAACCGGAATCGCATTGATAGGGGGAAATCATGAGTTCTAATCGTCTGAAGCCCGAAGATATCGACAAGCTTGGTGATGCACTCATTGCGCTCACCCATGAAGTTTGGGTATTGCGTGACAGGCAAAAGGTGTTGGAGCGGTTGTTGGCAGATGCCGGAGTTTTGGCCCCCGATGCTGTGCAAGGCTTTCAGCCCGATGACAGCCTTAATGCCGAGCTTAGCGCTGAACGCGAGGCACTAATAAATAATGTGCTCGGGGCCTTAAGCGCTTAAGCCGAATTCTGATCGTATTAAGCCCCATGCTGAATGTTGGCTCCGACTTTGGCGGTTTTTTTACCAAAGTATCTGTGTTTTTGTGCAGATTCAGGAGTCTATTGGCGGGGGGCTAAATGGAATAGGTTCAGTCGATGTAACTGCAGCAATAATCGCTAACTTGGGTCACGTTCAGATCGAAGCTTGAATTGGCCGGCACTTCAAAGCTGCTGCCTGCCGCATAGGTTTTCCATGTGTCTGAACCGGCAATTTTTATTTCCATGCTGCCAGCAAGAATTTCCATGATCTCTTTGGCATCGGTGTTAAAGCTGTAATCCCCCGGCATCATAATACCCAGCGTTTTTTTTGTGCCGTCGGCGAATTTCACAGTTCGGCTATTGACCTTGCCATCGCAATAGATATTGGCGGCTTTCACAACCGTAACGTCATTAAATTCAGGCATGGTGGTCTCCGTTCATGAGTGAAGAAAAGGGATGATCAATAAAACCGGATGAGGCGAATAATAAGCAGATGTTGTCAGCACACCATTTCAGGTTAATCATCGTTCAAGCTAAACCGTTTTAGTGATCTGACCAGTGCCATGATATCGGCTTCGGTGTGTGCCGC
>CAJXQV010000321.1 GCA_913058165.1 uncultured Chromatiales bacterium
ATCTACACAGAGTAGATCGTCGGCAGCGTCAGATGTGTATAAGAGACAGGTATGCCAGTGCTTGGGGCCGATACAGCCGTCGTGGTTGACGGGCAGGTCCTTGGCAAGCCCGAGAGTAAAGAAGACGCATTCGCCATGCTGCGCAAGCTTTCCGATAATACCCATGAAGTATTGAGTTCTATCGCCCTGATTGGCGGTGATGATGAGTTGTTCGACCTTAACTGCACAAAGGTTAGCTTCAGGCGTATCAGTGACGCGGAGATGACTGCGTATTGGGCGCTCGGCGAATCATCCGACAAGGCGGGTGCGTATGCGATTCAGGGTTATGCAGCGTTGTTTATCGAACAGATTTCAGGCAGCTATTCCGGTGTTATGGGTTTGCCATTGTTTGAAACCGGTCGTTTGCTGGAGAGCTTCGGTTATCGGCTATTGGGTAAGGTAGTGCACTAAGTGAAGGAAGAAATCCTTATCAATGCCGGGTCGCGCGAAGTTCGCGCTGCCCTTGTTTCTGATGGAATATTGCAGGGTTTTCTTATCGAGAGACAGGCTCAGGGGGGAGTGCTCGGAAACATCTATAAGGGCAAAGTCTCGCGTGTGCTTCCGAGTATGCAGGCTGCCTTCATTGATATTGGCCTAAGTCGAACCGCATTCCTGCATGCATCAGATATAGTCCCTTCACCGAGTGCACCCATGCTCGAAGGTGTTGATATGGGCGAAACTGATATATCGCGATTAATCCGCGATGGCCAGGAGGTTCTGGTGCAGGTTATTAAGGAGCCTTTAGGTAACAAGGGTGCGCGCCTGACCACATTCATTGCTATGCCATCGCGTTATTTGGTGATGCTTCCTGGCCGCCCGACCCTAGGTATTTCCGCACGTATCGAAGCCGAAGCCGAGCGTGAGCGACTGCGAGAGCTTGCCATAGGCTTGCTTCCCGACCAAGTCGTAAATGGCTATATTCTGCGCACCGCAGCTGAAGGCGCCAGTGCCGAGGCTTTGCAGGCGGATGCTCTGGTATTGCAAAAACTTTGGGAGTCAATCGGCCTTAAATCCAAAGCTGCAAAGGCAGGTGACTTGGTTTATGAAGATTTGCCGCTGGCGGTTAGAATTGTGCGTGACATGTTGCACCCTTCTGTGGAAAGGGTTCTGGTTGATTCTGAAGATTGCCTGGCCACAATGCAGCGTTTTTCAGATAGCTTTTTGTCGGACTCGAGGCCTGCAATGGAGCTGTATTCGGAGCGACAACCGATTCTTGATTTATATGGCATCGAAGATGAAATACAGGGCGCATTGTGCCGTAAAGTGAATCTCAAATCGGGTGGTTATCTGATCTTTGACCAGACCGAAGCGATGACGACTGTTGACGTGAATAGCGGTGGTTTCGTTGGCCAGAGCAGTCCTGCCGAAACCGCTTTCCTAACTAATCTGGAAGCGGCTGTGGCTATTGCCAGACAGCTTCGCCTGCGTAATCTTGGCGGTATCATTATTCTTGATTTTATTGATATGGATGCGAAGTCGCATCAGGAAAAGATTCTGGCCGCCTTAGATAAGGCGTTGGCTGCGGATCATGCCACTACCCAGATAGCCCAGGTTTCGCCATTGGGCTTAGTCGAAATGACTCGGAAGCGAACGCGTGAGAGCTTAGAGCATGTGATGTGCGAGCCTTGCCCTACCTGCAGCTCTGCAGGCTATATAAAATCACCTGAGACTGTCTGCTATGAGATTTTTCGCGAGATCATGCGGCAGGATCGGCAATTTGAGGTTAAGGAACTGGTGGTTATTGCTCATGATAACGTCGTTGAGATGCTGCTTAATGAAGAGGCGTCAGGCCTCGCCCAGCTAGCAGAACTCATAGGCAAGACCATACGGTTGCAGGCGCAGGCAATTAGTGCGCAGCATGAATTCGATGTGGTGCCGGTATAGCACATGAAGCATTTTTTCGGATTGTTAAAAACATTACTATTGCCATTCATGGCGACGGTTTTGATTGTGCTGGCACTGTTGGTTGGTGTCGCCCGTTTGTTGTTGCCACAAGTTCCGCAGTATCAGGGTGATATCCAGCGGCTGGCGGAGCAGGCAACGGGTTTCCAGGTTGATTTCGGGCAGATTAGTGCGGGTATTTCGCGTTATGGACCGGAACTGAGATTGCAGCAGACCCGTATTTCATTGCCGGAAGAAGGCTCCGAAGTGGTCTACGCGGAAGAGGTCAAGATCAGTCTCGATGTGGCTGCTTTGATCCTGCATCAGACGGTACTGCCGCTGTCTCTTATACACATCTGACGCTGCCGA
>CAJXQV010000322.1 GCA_913058165.1 uncultured Chromatiales bacterium
GCTCGGAGATGTGTATAAGAGACAGGTTAATCAATGGCTTAGTCGGATTCCGGCTGGTTATTTTGCTGCATTACCCGTATCAGCAGCCTCGGGACACCAGATTTGATTAAGCTCAGCTGCAAGGCGGACACCCGCCTGAGCCAGACGAACATCAATTATTTCTTTAGATTCAGAAATATACGAATCACTCAATGCAGTCAGGCCGCGCGCTTTAGTCGGTTTGTAGTCGTAGGCAAATGCCCGCAACGCCAGCGACTCCTCCACCCAGTCAACCGGCAGGGAACCCTGCCAAGCCGCCTCCTGACCCTGGGTCAAAGCCAGCAACGCGAGCGTATAGTCCTGAACACTCTGCGATTCAGACTGCAGTAGGCCGGTATCCCAAACAGAGTGCAGATTGGTCTTTTTGCCGCCCAGAAGCACCTTAATCTTGTTGCCCCCCAGATCACTTGCATAGCCCACATGCAGCGGCTGATGCACATCGACCACAAAATGCACCAGAAACAACATTGCCACCCGGCGCTGCTCAAACGTACTCTCAGGACTCGCCAGCTGGTCACGGTACTTATATATTGCGCTCAGCACATCACCCTTGCTGCTGCGCGGTGTATCCGCCGAGAACGGCGCATTTTCAATGTTAATGTAGTGCCAAGGGCGGGTATAGGACCATTCTTTTCGATAACGGACCTTGTCCGCCCAGCTACCGGCAGTCAAAAACGAATAACGACCGTTTAGCACTTTTAGCTCGGTTCGCGCCGGCTCACATAGGTAAACCTCCGCCACCTCACCTGCCAAACGATGCCCCAGCGAACCAAATGCATGCGCCATCCACGGCCAGACAGCTATTATAGGCACGAGGACTAACGCTAAAAGTTTTACACGACCATTCATCATTGGCATTATTGGCACACTTATGCATCTCGTCCAAGAACAAAATCAGGGTTTCGACCTGCGCACTATCCGCAATCAGTTGGGTAACGACTGGTCCGCAATGGATGATGAAATCATTACACAGCTGAGCAGCGACGTTGCGCTGGTCAGCAGTGTGGCTAACTACATCGTGCAAAGTGGGGGCAAACGTTTACGTCCACTACTTGTGTTGCTGTCGGCACGTGCCTGCGGTTACCAAGGACAGCAGCATGTGCGGGCTGCGGCAATTATCGAATTTATTCACACCGCAACGCTGCTGCATGATGATGTCGTTGATGAGTCGACCTTGCGGCGCGGTCAGAACACAGCCAATGCCGTATTTGGCAGCTCGGCCAGCATACTCGTAGGTGATTTTCTCTATTCCCGATCGTTTCAAATGATGGTGCAACTCGGCCAGATGCGAATCATGGAGATTCTTGCCGAGGCTACTAATACGATTGCAGAAGGTGAAGTGTTGCAGCTCATGAACTGCAACGATCCCGATACCACCGAAGCCCAATACATGGAAGTTATCAAGCGAAAAACAGCGAAGCTGTTCGACGCTGGCATGCTTATTGGCGCAATTCTTGCAGATCAAACACGCAGCGTAGAAGATGCAATGAGCTTGTACGGTCGCAAACTTGGCACTGCATTCCAGCTAGCAGATGACGCACTCGACTACAGCAGCAACAACAAAGATCTGGGCAAAAATATCGGTGATGATCTCGCCGAAGGCAAGCCTACCCTGCCATTGATTCATGCCCTGCGCAAAGGCAGTCCAGGCGAACAGGTTGCCATTCGCAACGCCATTGAAGAAGGTGGCCTCCATCAACTCGACACCATCATTGCTGCCATCGAGTCTAGCGACGCACTGGGGTACACCATGCAGCAGGCGCGCAAATCTGCAAACGAGGCG
This sequence comes from uncultured Chromatiales bacterium, assembly GCA_913058165.1. Lineage (GTDB taxonomy): Bacteria > Pseudomonadota > Gammaproteobacteria > Steroidobacterales > JABIQA01. The sequence continues at coordinate 1,823 of CAJXQV010000322.1, forward strand.
GTAGCGGCACTCGACAAAGTTCCCGATTCACCGTTTAAAGCATCGCTCATTGAGCTGGCTCACTTTGCCGCCAACCGAAGCTATTAGCAGCAGTGAGCAATGCTATTAATCTGCAAGAGCCGTCGCAGATTCTCACCGCGCAAGTCAAGCTGCGCGGCAGCCTGGATGGCACTGCGGTCATGTGGTTTATACGCGGTACGCAATACGGCGTAATCGATCTCGAGCCCACTCCGTTTTACAACCTGTGTAACGGCAGCTTCCAGCGAATTACGCAGATTGACGAACACCTTTTCCAGATAAAGATGCTCGAATTGTCGTTCTTTACCGATCTGAATACCGGCGAACCTCTGCGGCGATTTACCAATCCGTATAATGGCAAACTGTGCGACATGCCCACTGAGGTATTTCTGTCTCTTATACACATCTCCGAGCCCACGAGACAAGAGGCAATCTCGT
>CAJXQV010000323.1 GCA_913058165.1 uncultured Chromatiales bacterium
TCGGCAGCGTCAGATGTGTATAAGAGACAGGTACTACGGCTGGTGGAAGCCTATCTATCTGCCACTTATTCTCGGCTCGATGACTGTTAACTATGTTCTGGGCTACCTCATCCAGAAGTTGCAGCGGAGCGGGGCAACAGGAAAGGCGGCGCTTGTTGTCGGCATTGTTTTTAATCTTGGTCTTCTGGGCTATTTTAAATACGCAAACTTCTTTGTCGACAACCTCAATGCTTTAAGCGGCGATGACTGGCAGCTAGCGCCTATTCTATTGCCACTGGCCATTTCATTTTTTACCTTTCAGCAGATTGCGTACCTGGTTGATGTGCAACAGAAGAAAGCGCAGGAAGTGGATCTGCTGCGCTACGCATTGTTCGTAACCTTCTTCCCACAACTTATTGCCGGCCCGATTGTGCATCACAGCGAGATGATGCCGCAGTTTGCCAATAAAAACATCGGCCGGTTTCAGCTGGCTAACCTGATCACCGGCGGCATGATTTTTGCGATCGGCCTGTTTAAGAAGGTGGTGCTTGCTGACAACATAGCACCGTATGCCAGTACGGTTTTTAGTGCCAGTGCCGATGGCAACAGCATTGAGTTTGTTGACGCATGGACAGGAGTTCTGGCCTACACCTTCCAGATATATTTCGACTTTTCTGGTTACTCGGACATGGCTATTGGGCTTGGCCGGATGGTCGGTATCTGCCTGCCCCTTAACTTCAACTCACCTTATAAAGCCACGGGCATTATTGATTTCTGGCGACGTTGGCATATGACATTATCGCGTTTCTTGCGCGACTACTTATACATCCCGCTCGGCGGCAATCGCATGGGCCCATCGCGGCGTTACGTCAATATGATCACCGTGATGTTGCTGGGTGGCTTGTGGCATGGCGCCGGATGGAACTTCGTGATCTGGGGTGGCCTGCATGGCGTTTACCTTGGCATCAATCACGCGTGGCGAAGCTGGCGTGGCGATAAGATCTCACATAGCGCATGGGCGCGTGGCGGATCGCGCCTGCTCACATTTCTTGCGGTAATTCTCGCGTGGGTTTTCTTCCGCGCCTCATCAGTTGATTCAGCATTGAATATTATTTCCGGCATGGTGGGCATGTCCGGTGGAATACCTTTAACTCCTAGAGCATTGCTCGCCGCGGTAGATCGGGAAGCTGCAGTGCTTATTGCTGTGCTTATGGGTATCGCGTGGTACGCACCCAACACTCAGCAGTTTATGCGTGACTACATCAACCTAGACAGCGCGGCAAAATACCGGGTGGATAAAAGCACACCGCTGATGCGATGGTTGCGCTGGAGTCCCTCGTTAAGATCATCTATTGCTCTGGCGTTACTCACGGCAATTACCGTGATGTCGCTATGGCAACCCAGCGAGTTTATTTACTATCAATTCTGACGCTCACAATTCGGCCGCTGTCTGGCGGCGCTATGGGATGCTCTACATCGGCGCATTGCTGTTCTTGTGCGGGGTGGTTGCCGCAATTAATGCTGCGGTAGATCCGCACGGCCGTCTATTGATTGTGGATACAGAAGGCTTCAATCAGACCAAGATTTCGCCGGATAACAACCGCAGCGGCAAGGCTCGGAGCCTACGGCAATGCAGCTATGACACGCTCATATTGGGTACATCACGCGCCGAATCCGGCATCCGCGTTGAACAACCCGCGCTGGAAGGCGCACACGCCTATAACGGGGCACTTAAAGCGGCGACCATGTATGAAATGCGCAGAGTGGCTGACTATGCGTTGGCTAATCAGCAATTACAGACAGTTGTTATCGGTTTAGATCTAAGCTCGTTTAATGCCAAAGACCAGGGCCTTGACGACTTCGATGAGTCACCGTTTGCCGATAGTATTTCTTTCGCCGCATGGGGTCGCTATCTGGTCTCGTGGAAAACCCTGAAGCATTCTTGGTACACCTGGGAATGGAACCACGACGGCAATACAGTGACCTGCGAGGATCGCGGCGAATACAAGCCACGACCCGGAGCACAGGCTTCAGCCAACATCCGCACAGCATTCGATTTTGTGCTGAAGCGCTATGCCAGTGGTCAATACCCTGACTTCACTTTAGGCAAACAACACCTCGCCGATTTTGCGGCTACGGTGAACACACTCGCCGACGCCGATGTCCAGGTGTATGCCTTCATCTCGCCCATGCACGCTACGCACTTAGAGCTAATGCGCGAAATGGGCATGCTCGATAAGTATGATAACTCTGTCTCTTATACACATCTGACGCTGCCGACGATCTACTCTGTGTAGAT
>CAJXQV010000324.1 GCA_913058165.1 uncultured Chromatiales bacterium
TCTACACAGAGTAGATCGTCGGCAGCGTCAGATGTGTATAAGAGACAGGGATGGTGTTGCGCGTTCCCGTAGCCTGATGGATATGATCCGCAATACGTATGATCAAAGCGCGGGTCGTGGGGTTTTGAGCGCCTACAGCGACAATGCCTCGGTGATTGAGGGATCCGTTTCTGCTCGATTCTACCCGGATCCTGAAACCGGCGTGTTCGGTTATGTCGTGGAGCAAACCCCGATTCTCATGAAGGTGGAAACCCACAACCATCCCACGGCGATTGCGCCCTTTCCAGGGGCTGCCACGGGCGCGGGCGGTGAAATTCGGGATGAGGGGGCTGTGGGCCGAGGCTCAAAACCGAAGGCGGGCTTAATTGGCTTCACGGTGTCGAATCTTAGAATCCCTAATGCCATCGCGCCGTGGGAGACGGGTTTTGGTCTGCCTGACCGAATCGCCTCGCCTTTGTCAATTATGCTGGAGGGGCCCATTGGTGGCGCAGCCTTTAATAATGAGTTTGGCCGTCCGAATCTTGCGGGCTATTTCCGTTCCTTCGAAATGACCGTCGCTGGCGAGCGCTGGGGGTATCACAAGCCAATAATGATTGCGGGTGGAATGGGAAATATCCGGCCCGATCATGTTGATAAGGGTTCAATAGAGCCAGGGGACGCGCTCGTGGTGCTGGGTGGGCCGGCCATGTTGATTGGTCTCGGCGGCGGCGCGGCGTCCTCGATTGCAACCGGCACGGGGGATGCGGATCTGGATTTTGCCAGTGTTCAGCGGGGTAACCCTGAAATCGAGCATCGCTGCCAGGAAGTGATTGATCGTTGCTGGCAGCTAGGTGCCAACAACCCGATTCGGTTTATTCATGACGTTGGGGCAGGCGGCTTATCGAACGCGTTGCCTGAACTGGTGAAAGACGGTGGTTGTGGCGGCACCTTTGATTTGCGAGCGATTCCGAGCGCGGAGTCTAAGTTGTCGCCCCTTGAGCTCTGGTGTAACGAGGCGCAGGAACGATATGTGCTTGCGATATCCCCTGATCAGCTCGAAAAATTTCTGTCTTTGTGTGCCCGTGAGCGGTGTCCTGTGGCGGTTGTCGGAGAGGCGGTTAAAGCCCCGCATTTGATTGTTGCCGATCCATTGTTTGAAGACGAACCGGTTGATCTACCGATGTCGGTGTTGTTCGGTAAACCACCTAAAATGCATCGCGACGTTAAACGTCAAGAAGTTGAATTGCCAGCACTAGACCTGTCTAACATAGAATTAAGTGAGGCAGCAGAACGCATATTGAATTTGCCTACAGTAGCAAGTAAAGGCTTTTTGATCACCATAGGTGACCGTTCTATTACTGGCATGGTAGCCCAAGAGCAGATGGTGGGCCCATGGCAAGTACCCGTAGCCAATTGTGCTGTAACCACTACAGCATTAGATTCCACGACGGGGGAAGCCATGGCGATGGGTGAGCGCACACCCTTGGCGTTAATCGATGGGCCAGCTTCGGGTCGCATGGCCATTGGTGAAACCATTACTAACATGGCGTGTGCTCAAATTGAACAGATGAGTGATATACGCCTGTCTGCCAACTGGATGTCGCCAGCAGGTTACGCCGGTGAAGATGCAATCTTATATGACACGGTAAAAGCGGTGGGAATGGAGCTATGCCCAGCGCTTGGGATTTCAGTGCCAGTAGGTAAAGATTCCATGTCCATGCGCACAGTATGGCAGGATGGTGATATTGATAAGAGTGTCACGTCACCAGTTTCATTGGTCATTACGGGTTTCGCACCGGTGGCTGACGTACGCAAAACACTCACACCACAATTAGTTACGGATGCCTTTGAAACCTCACTTATTTTGGTAGATTTAGGCAACGGGAAAAATCGTTTAGGGGGTTCATGCTTGGCCCAAGTCTATAGTCAGTTAGGTGACACTACCCCCGATTTAGACGATGCTGAAGATTTATTAGGCTTATTTAGTGCAGTGCAAGGCTTAAACGAGGATGGCTTATTATTAGCCTACCATGACCGCTCTGATGGAGGTGTGTACACCACCTTAGTGGAGATGTCCTTAGCTGGGCACGTTGGTATTGATATTGAATGTGCAGAAATGATCAGCGACGCTGATGACTTGTTGACGTGGCTATTTAACGAAGAACTTGGTGTAGTCCTGCAAGTGAAGAACCAAGACCTGTCTCTTATACACATCTCCGAGCCCACGAGACAAGAGGCAATCTCG
>CAJXQV010000325.1 GCA_913058165.1 uncultured Chromatiales bacterium
CGAGATTGCCTCTTGTCTCGTGGGCTCGGAGATGTGTATAAGAGACAGCAACTTGATCGAGCGGCGCGCAGAGATGGAAGTGCTGCCGGCATGTAGAGCCTATGGATTGGGGCTAATCCCTTGGAGTCCACTGGCAGGCGGTCTACTGACCGGTAAAAAAACTAGCACAACAAGCGGTCGGCGCGATTCAGAAGACATGCAGACCGCAATGTTCAAAAGACAACAACAATTGAATGATTTTCAAAGTCTCTGCGACGAACTCAATGAAACACCCAGCGCTATTGCGCTAGCATGGTTACTCCATCAACCGGGTGTCAGCGCAACCATCATAGGTCCAGGTAGCGTCGCGCAGTTATCGTCTGTGTTGCACGTACCTGACATACAGCTCAATGACGCTACGCTCGCGCAAATTGATGGAATTTTCCCCGCCGTTGGTGAATCCCCCGAAGCCTACGCATGGTAGATGTTGTGAATGCAACGACGCCATGGCAAGAGGGCAACGTCGATCTCTGCGGACTCAACATTCACTATTATCGAACCGGCAATGCTGACAAGCCAGCGTTAGTGGTGGCGCACGGGTTTGGTGACAACGGGCTTTGTTGGCGTCGCGTCGCAAACGATCTGCAACACCGTTTTGATGTCATTATGATTGACGCTCGCAACCATGGTCAGTCAGGTACGGCACCGGCAAACAGTACAGCAATCATTGAGGATCTGGCCAGCGTCATTACCGCACTTAATCTTGATAAACCCGCGTTACTCGGCCATTCAATGGGGGCAAGCACCGTTGCCGGTGTTGCTGCGCAATATCCACATCTAGTCTCAAAAATTATTCTTGAAGACCCACTGTGGAAAGAACGCACCAGGGCAGAATCAGCAGAGGATCAAAATAAAAGACTTCACGCATATCAACAGCAATTGGAAGCCCAGCAAGCCTTATCTGACAAAGAAATTATGCAAGCAGGTAAAGAGCAGCATCCAACATGGCGCGCCGATGAATTTCCTGATTGGGCGATTGCCAAACAACAAGTGCGTGCCGAAGCACTGCTTGGACTGTCAGTATCAAATTGGACGCAGACGCACGATCTTGTTTCACGTATCACCTGTCCCTCGTTACTCATCAGGGCTGGAACCGGCAGTGACGGTGTCATTACCGCCGAAATTGCAACGAAGGTTGTTAAATCTAACAATTATTTTAGTGCCGTGGATGTTGCTGGCGCGGGGCACAATATTCGCCGCGAAGGCTTCGATGAATACTTAGCGATTGTGAGTACATTTTTAGAATAGCCCATTGATGTTTGACGCATCGCCTTGCCTGCTTAGCCCCTTTATATTGAGCAAACCAACGGTAACCACCACCTTAGCCTTGAGAGTCATCGTATCGAGTTTTTCGAAGCCATGGATGAATTTTTAGCAAAACATCTTTCAAGTAACCGCGTGGCCGCAAATGAATAGCCGAAATCAACGTAAATATTTCGCTTGGCTTGCCAACACTTCCGTTGCCTCGCCGACCAATTCGTCCATAATTTGCTGCACTGGTTTAACGCTATTGAAATAGCCAACACTTTGGCCTGCACCTGAATGTATCAATGGCTCAATATCGTGTTCTTCAATCGCACCCAGTAGGTCACCTACCAGCACGTCCTGATAGGGCATCTTCAAAGGTGATGGTGCATCCTGCGCTTCCCACGCCTGACTCCAACCCGAACGCACCTGTCGAAATGTTTTGCCCGATTCTGACCGCGTAATGACCGTGTCACCGCTACCTGCGGCAATTAATTTATCTCTGTTGACCGGGTGCATATGGCCTTGATGCTCTTCGGATAATAACCATGCGGTGCCCATCCAAACACCCTGCGCACCCATCGCAAGCGCCGCTGCGATATGCCTTCCTGTTGCCACACCGCCTGCAACCAAAACTGGAATATCGCCAGCCTGGTCAACAATTTGCGGCACCAAAGAATAGGTACCGATGGGTCCTGTGTGGGCACCGGCGTCGTAACCTTGCGCGACCAGTATCTCAACACCTGCAGCAATACTTCTCTGGACATGATGAGGGCTGCCAATTAATGCCAGTGTCGTTTGGTTTCTCGCTTTTGCCGCTTGCATCACATCGCTGGGTGCGCCGATGCCACACGCGAACATATTCACCTTTGAATCTGTCTCTTATACACATCTGACGCTGCCGACGATCTACTCTGTGTA
>CAJXQV010000326.1 GCA_913058165.1 uncultured Chromatiales bacterium
GGAAGCCCCTGCAGAACGATCAAAAGGCATTATGGTTAAAGACGTTGACGCTCTGATCAGCGCGCTTAAAGAAAAAGAACTGGTGTAAGGAACTGACATGAGCCACGTATTAATTATTGCAGAACATGACGGCAGCCAGCTAAACGCCAGCACCGCCAAAACCGTCAACTGCGCCGCAGGCATTGATGGCGCAACCATTAGCATCGCAGTACTCGGATCCGGTATTGACAGCGTAGCCACCCAGGCCGCCGCCATCGCGGGAGTGAGCAAAGTAATTACTGTTGACCGCAGCGAAAACGCGCAGCCGCTAACCGCTAACTTTGCGCCGCAGATTGCTGAAATTGCAGCTGCCTACGACTGTATTTTCGGCCCTTCCACCACCTTCGGCAAAGACCTGATGCCCGCTGTTGCAGCACTGCTTGATACCGAACAGGTCAGCGACATTATGGAGGTCACCGGCCCACGCTCGTTCAAACGCCCGGTCTATGCAGGCAATGCTATTCTGAACGTGGATGTCGCGGACGGCGCCAAAATTGTGGCCACAGTTCGCACGGCCTCTTACAAAGCAGCGGCTGACGGCGGCAGCGCAAGCGTCGAAGCCGCGAGTCTGTCGGCCGTACTTCCCGACCACAGTCGTTACATTGAGTTGCAGAGCGAAGCCGGCGAACGTCCCGACCTTCAGACGGCCAAGCTGGTTATTTCAGGCGGTCGTGGTGTGGGCAGTAAAGAGAATTTCGACATCGTCTACAAGCTGGCAGACAAGCTCGGCGCAGGTGTCGGTGCATCACGAGCTGCAGTTGATGCGGGCTATGTCTCCAACGATATGCAGGTGGGTCAGACCGGCAAAATCATTGCACCGGATCTGTACATGGCTTTTGGTATCTCTGGTGCCATTCAGCACCTAACCGGTATCAAAGACGCGGGCACGATTGTGGCCATTAACAAAGACCCAGAAGCAGCGATCTTTGAAATTGCTGACATTGGTTTGGTGGGCGATCTGTTTGAGATTATTCCTGAGCTCGAACAGAAACTCTGAAGCCAAATCGAGAATAAGAAAAAGGCCGCTATCGTGTTTCACGTTAGCGGCCTTTCTTGTAGCTCTGCAATAGCATTAATGCTCTAGCTGTAGACAATACCACTGCGATTAACGATACCAATAAAGCCTTCGAGGAAAACGCCAGCCCAGATCATGAATACCCATACCCGCACCTGTGACAAGCTTTTGCGCTGCGCTGCATTCTCTTCGTCGGTCGGAACTTCACCTGCACGACACTTCATCAGCACGGAGAAAAACGGGCCGATTTTGCCTCGAACCATAATTCCGCAGAACACCAGGAATGCAAAAATTATGAGCTTAGCCGCAACCCAGCGGTACTCATTAAGGTTGTTGCTGTCCCAATGCAGCCATACCGAAATTGGAATGCCTATAACCACGGCGTAACGAATAAACATGTCGAACTTAGCCACCAAGGGATACACCTTTGAGCCATGACGAAAGTGCAGATACATCACGCAAAAAAGCCACACGGGCCCCAATGAAAGAATGCCTATCCACTGATACCACTCATGTGGCACACCGATAAAGGCAGTAAGAATACCGCCGACGGTGAGCATCAGAGTCATGCATATACGCGGAATCTGATCCAGGTCGAGCATAATCTTTGCTGAGATAGCACGTGATTCAGGTGAAATATCGGGCTTCACCACAAACTTGCTGGCATAAAACACACCCAGATCGCCACCCAGCCAGTAAACGAATAGCAGCACGTGAATAATCACCATTATTTGGTGCCCAGTGCCGCCTTGCAATTGAAATAAGCTATCCAATGTCTATTCTCCCCTAAAGATTGGTAACGCCAATTAGGCAGTCTGACTCAGTGCAGTTTCAGCGTTGCTCACGGTAAACTCGCCGGGACCTTCAATATTCACATGAGTGGCCACGCCGTTATCCACAACAACAGAGAAGCGCTGACCGCGTTTGCCCATGCCGAAACCGCTGGCATCCAACTCAAGGCCTAAACTGCGAACGTAATCGCCATTGCCGTCAGCAGCCATTAATACTTTGTCATCAGCATTGGCGCTTTTGCCCCAGGCGCTCATAACAAACACATCGTTTACTGCCGTACAAACAACAGTGTCCACGCCCTGCGCTTTAAGTGCCTCAGCCCTGTCTCTTATACACATCTGACGCTGCCGACG
>CAJXQV010000327.1 GCA_913058165.1 uncultured Chromatiales bacterium
CAGAGTAGATCGTCGGCAGCGTCAGATGTGTATAAGAGACAGAATAAAGGTTAATGGTGTCGGGGCGAAGATGGCGCTCGGTATCTTGTCAGCAATTAGTGTCGATGACTTTGCCCGCTGTGTGCAAGCAGAAGACACCACCGCATTGTGTAAAGTCCCAGGCGTAGGCCGTAAAACTGCCGAGCGCCTTATTCTCGATATGCGCGATAGGGTTGAGCCGTTAATGGCCAGTTTGTCGATTAGCCAGTCGGGAGCAACTGGTGGGGGCGTATCCAATGAAGCTTTTCATGCGTTAGTGGGTCTGGGGTACAAAACGCCCGAAGCGCGCAAGATGCTCGATGGCGTGCCAGAAGGGCTTGAAACAACCGAACAGATATTACAGGCCGCGCTAAGCTCAGCAGTTTCCGATAAGACGCGTTCGAAATGAGCACTTTCACAAAGCTGAACACAGGATACCCATATGGATAATCCGGCAGAGCGTTTAATCGGTGCGGCACAGACGCCGGAAGAAGTTGTTATCGACAGGGCTATCCGGCCCCAGTCACTTAATGACTATATCGGCCAGGCTGCCGTTAAGCGGCAGATGAATATCTTTATCACGGCCGCACGCAAGCGGTCTGAGGCCTTAGATCATACGTTGATTTTCGGCCCGCCGGGGCTCGGCAAAACCACTCTGGCAAACATTATTGCGAAAGAGTTGAACGTTAACCTTCGGCATACATCAGGGCCGGTACTTGAGCGGCCGGGTGACCTCGCAGCAATTCTTACCAGCCTCGAACCGAACGATGTGTTGTTTGTTGATGAGATCCATCGGCTCAGCCCAGTGGTTGAAGAAATTCTGTACCCGGCCATGGAAGATTACCAGCTCGACATCATGATTGGGGAAGGGCCGGCGGCACGTTCTATTAAACTAAACCTCAAGCCATTCACCCTAGTGGGCGCAACCACTCGTGCCGGTTTGCTGACATCACCATTGCGCGACCGATTCGGTATTGTGCAGCGACTTGAGTTTTACGATGTTGCTGATCTGCATTCCATCGTCACACGATCTGCCGGCATAGTTGGTGTCGAAATGGATGAGCAGGGCGCGGCACAAATTGCTGCGCGTGCGCGCGGCACTCCGCGTATTGCTAACCGCCTATTGCGTCGTGTGCGTGATTATGCCGAGGTAGAGGCTGACGGTCGGATCACTGGCGACGTCGCTGCTGCTGCCATGGATATGCTCGATGTCGACCCATACGGTTTCGATGTTATGGATCGAAAGCTGTTGCTCACTATTATTGAGAAGTTTGCTGGTGGTCCTGTGGGCATAGATTCGGTAGCCGCCGCTATCGGTGAAGAGCGCGGCACAATTGAAGACGTATTGGAGCCGTACCTGATCCAACAGGGCTTTTTAATGCGCACCCCAAGAGGACGCGTTGCTACGCAGTTGGCGTACCGTCACTTTGGCCTGGCTATTCCAGCAATACCTGCGGATAACTTTTATAGTGACGGGCAAAAATAGTTTGAGTAGCGAGTGGCACAGTCATTCGGTACGCATTTATTACGAAGATACCGATGCTCAGGGCATTGTGTATTTTGCAAATTACCAGCGTTTTATGGAGCGCGGAAGGACTGAATGGTTGCGTGATTACGGCATCAGTCAGGAAGCCTTGCATCGCACGCATGGCATGTTTTTTAGCCTGGTGAGCACTGCGGTGAAATACCGAAAGCCGGCGTTGCTTGATCAGCAGGTTGTGGTGATGACCCGGGTGCAGGAAATACGTGGTATTAGAATTGTGTTTGCACAGGAAGTGCGTCTGGACACCGCGGCAGGTGCGTTGCTTACCAGCGCCGAGTGTGTCGCCGTATGCATAGATGCAACAACGTTGAAGGCGCGTCGTTTGCCCGAGACGCTTAAACAGGTTTTTCTGCCCGGCAAAGCGCCGCAGTAACAGCTGGTTTGAACTTTGGCTGTAATGATTTTTACGACTATTAAAGGGAATGTTAGCCAATGAATGGCAATTTGTCGGTGATTGAACTGATACTGGGCGCGAGCCTTATTGTACAGCTGGTCTTGTTGATGCTGCTTGCGGCATCGGTTGCTTCATGGGCCATTATTATGAAGAAGCGCAAAGTGCTGCGGCAGGCTATAGATAGTGCCGATGCTGTCTCTTATACACATCTGACGCTGCCGACGATCTAC
>CAJXQV010000328.1 GCA_913058165.1 uncultured Chromatiales bacterium
GAGATTGCCTCTTGTCTCGTGGGCTCGGAGATGTGTATAAGAGACAGCATTCATACTGACACCCGCGCCATTGTCGGGGCAGCGCGCTGTCTTTGGGTCAACCTCTAGCCCGTTGGAGCAGGCAACATCGTAGATGCGCTCTTGGTGTTGGCCGCCCTCCAGATAGCCTTTAATGATTTGCACACGCTGCAAGGGAGCGCCGATCGGGTCAGCCGCAGCCCACACCAGAAATTGGGGTATTTGGTCGCCATTAGCGGCTAGGTCGCTGCCCATTGTGACACCCTGTTGATAGGCGAGTGCTGTGAGTTGTGGGCTTTGCAGCAGATCTGACTCAAAGTCATAGCTGGAAAAGAAGCGCACCTTGATGCGCGGGCCGCTGGTGGCGAATGTTTCCTTGCGACGGAACGCTTGATAAATCGACTCGCGCGTATTTTCCTCCGCCCAGACACCGGCCAAGCCGGACGCCGACCAGAATTCAAAGCCGGAACTGGCGAGATAATCTCTGCCATCGACCTCTTTGACTAATCCGGGGTCCATATATTTGATCGCGGTACCGTAAAGAAAGGATGCGGGGATAGAGCCACGCAGCTCGGGAGTACCGTCTAGCATGCCGGCCTTGGAGAAGAAGGTTTCTTCATCTTCAGAGCTTGCGGCATCGTGGGTGTCACTGGAGCCGATTAGGCCAAATTTGTAGGGGTTGATAACGCCACCGGCCTGCAGTTGCAGGCCGCGTAAATAGGCATCGCGCACGTAGCTGCCCGCGGGCTCGCTGTAGAGTTTGGTGGCGACACGGAACGGTGTGATCTCAAAGTCTGCCCATTCGTCATTCGGTGACAACAGAGGATGGGTGTCTGACGTGCCTTTGATCTGTGTTATTTCCACCAGCGGTTCATTGCGCTGGCGTTGTTTTGCATAATTGTCGTCAATGGGATTGCCTGCCCAGTTGGTTAACTTGAACATCTGGCCGTTGGAGCCGTTGGAATTGTGGGGAATCGCCAGGCTTTCTATTCCTTGATTGCGCAGACCGTCCATCCACTGCCACAGGCCCTCTGGATTTTGCGAGTTAAAGCGCGAGAAGGGAACAGCGGGTAAGCGTCCTGTGTCGCGGAATATGACATTGCGGTGCAGGTTGCCTTGGTCATCGCTGGACGACGTATATTCGAAGGCGGCGAAGGTAGTAAATTTGCCTGGCACATATGCATCGTTTGCTGCTCGAATGGTGTCAAGCCACGCTGACTTGGTCACGGCCTCCGCCATCGGTGCGTCGATCGTGCCATCAAGCAGGCCGCTCAGCACGCCGGGGATAAAGGTGCCAAAGGCTTGTCCGCGGGCGATTAGGCTGAGAACATTCATGTTGCTCGGTGCGTTTAAGTTGTGCAGCGGTTCTGCCACGGCATAGCGCGAGAACTCGCTGCTGGTGTCGGCAGCTTCTTTTACCAGGCCCATTAGCATCGCATGATCAGTGACGGCGTAAAAATCTAGGGGTTGTTGCAATTGCACCTGATAGCCGCTGGGGTGGTCTAGAGCCTGTCCCCTAGCATAGCGATAGGCATCGTCAGGGCTGCTTACGGTGCCAAAAACATAGGCATCACCCGAGTAGCCCCTGTGCACATGCAGATCGCCGAAGTAACCATTATGGTCGGGGTTGACGTAATAGGTGATGCCACGGAAATCAAATGTTTCCGCCAATGCCTGAGCCGACAGCATCGAAATGAGCAAGAGTGCGAATGATGCGAGCACGCCACGCTGTGGTGCTGTTGTAGTTCGGGTCATTGGGAAGGTCCTCCTTGACCGATAGATATGTATGAATAGAATGCAGCTTTCTGCAAGAGTAGAGTTGGTTACAGCCTCATCGAACTGATCTGAGTCGATGCGAAACTGATAATAAATCTCCTCGTCCCAGAAAGTCAACAGATTTTGTTATTAGTAAAAATTGTTGCAAAGTTAAAGTTGTTGGTCAGTTAAATCTGCAACATGGACTGTCATCAAAAAAATCGCATAAAAACGATACAAAATCGCATAAAAACGACTAGAAACTATAAAAAACAGGTCGACGTGGTTCAAAGAGTGCCGATCAATGTTTTTATCCATCGACCAAACAGCTATTCGCCGTGAAAATAGAATGGTCATTACCTGTCTCTTATACACATCTCCGAGCCCACGAGACAAGAGGCAATCTC
>CAJXQV010000329.1 GCA_913058165.1 uncultured Chromatiales bacterium
CGGCATACGAGATGCCTCTTGTCTCGTGGGCTCGGAGATGTGTATAAGAGACAGCCTTTAATTGTTGCGGCATACTCCATTACGCGTTCCTGAGATGGATTGCGCGGACAGGGCGGGGTTTCTATAGAAAGCCTGACGTCGACCGCACTACCTGATCAGAACTCTGACCCGGCTAGGGCTTCAGTATATAGGAGCGAATTCCGCTGTGAAGCAGAAGTGCGGCAAATTGGGGTGTTGCTCGGTCAGTAGCGCCTTTCGGCGTGGTCTGACCAGCTGACTAGTATTTGTCGCTGAGTTGCGGGATTGGGGTGTTAGCCAGAAGTTCTTCTGCATCCTGAACCGCGAGAATGTCTTCTTTAGGCTCATCCACTTCAGTAAGGATGTCGCTGGTGACAAGGCCAGCTGCAATTTCACGCAGTGCGATAACGGTAGGTTTATCGTTTTCCATATCAACCAGTGGTTCGGCGCCATTGGCAATGCGACGGGCGCGCTTGGAGGCAATGGTGACCAGTGCAAAGAGGTTTTCTACATTCTCTAAGCAATCTTCTACTGTAATTCGTGCCATGGTTGAGTTTCCGTTATCACTAACTGTATGGAAGGCGGGGGAGATTACCGCCAGAACCCCGAACTTGCAAGTTCGCAGTACCGTGGGTTTTTAGTTAAGCAGCTGTTTTGCTGCGTCTTTTATCGAATCGGCAGTGGTTTTATGTGCCCCGCCGTTACCGGCGATGATGGTTTGTAGCGCGCCAACAGCCTGTGCGAGCTCATCATTAATGACGGCGTAATTAAAATTGGCCCAGTGACCCAAGTCTGCCAATGAATCGGCCATGCGCCGCGCAATAACGTCGTCACTGTCGGTGGCACGGCCCCGCAGGCGTTTTTCCAGCACGGTGACCGATGGCGGCAGAATAAAAATGGTTTCGCACTCGGGCATGTTGCGACGTACCTGTTCGGCCCCTTGCCAGTCGATTTCGAGCAGCACGTTGCTGCCCGAGGCGAGCAGCTCTTTAACGCTGTGCCGCGAGGTGCCGTAGTCGTTGTCGAACACCTCGGCATGCTCCAGAAAATCCCCATCGGCGAGCATCCCGGCAAATACTTCTTTGCTGACGAAGTGATAAGCCTCGCCTTCAGCTTCATTGTGCCGCTGCGGGCGTGTGGTGTACGAAACAGAAAATTGCAACGACGGATCGGCTGACATAATTTCACGAACCAGCGTTGTTTTGCCCGCCCCCGATGGCGCGGAAATTACAAACAGCTTGCCGTTATTGTTTTTAGCGCCTGACATTTAAAGGCCGCGCACATCCGCATCTTTGAGCATTTGTTTGCGCTCGGCATCAGCAATAGCAATATGCTGGGTGTTGACCATGTTGTTCCAGGCCAGAGCTTCTTTAGACTTTGGCAGCCAACTCAGGGTCATAGAGAAACGCCACATCATTTTGTCATCGTGCTTTTCCTCGTCGAGGTAGAAACGGATGTTGTATGGGCGCTTATCGAGATTAACTTCGACGATGCGCAGGTCGCTGCCCATCTGCTCGCGCCCGAACTGCCAATCGGCGTACTTCGTATGCAGCAGATTCACATAGCGTATGGCAAAGCTACGCGCCTTTGCCTCAGAGTCAAACCACGTGGAACCCGAAATCTGTCCGATGGTTTTAGTTGCTTCAGTAACGATCAGGAACACGTCGGTAATATCGTCGGGCTTCACCGGATTTGCGGCCTGAACAATCAGGGTACCGTTGGTGCGAGCCGCCTTGACGTGTTCTGCGGCGCCCTGATAATTGCTGCCTAGTTTGTAACCCATGAAATCGCCATTTGCGGCGTCGGCCATAATTAAAGACGTACCGCATAGGCTGACTAGCAGGGCTGAAAACATCGAGATGTAGGCGTTTCTCATGATGGTTGGCATGGCGATTCTCTGACGGGCAGTGGGTTTATGGTTACTCGACATTCTGCACCTGCTCGCGCATTTGCTCAATCAGCACTTTCAAATCGACGGCGCATTTGCTCGTGGTGGCATCGGCTGATTTTGAGCCCAATGTATTCGCTTCACGATTTAACTCCTGCATCATGAAGTCGAGACGGCGGCCGGAGGGTTCACCGCTATTGCTGTCTCTTATACACATCTCCGAGCCCACGAGACAAGAGGCAATCTCG
>CAJXQV010000330.1 GCA_913058165.1 uncultured Chromatiales bacterium
GCATACGAGATTGCCTCTTGTCTCGTGGGCTCGGAGATGTGTATAACAGACAGCCCATATGTAAAAGACCCACGGCGTTGATGATATAGGTCAGATCAGGGCAGGAAGCGAACAGCTCGGCCATCGCCTCTTCGTCAGTGACGTCGAGCGAGACCCAGTTGAGCTTTTCGTTTGAAAAATCCGGCTGATCTGTTCGATAGGTTGCCGTCACCGTCAGAGTTTCAACCGCGTTACAAAAAAGCCTAACAAGCGCTAAGCCAAGACCACCTGATCCTCCGATCACCAGCACATTCATAATGCTGTCATCTGGGTGATTTTCCTAGACACGAACCAAACCGATGCTTGACGCTTGGATTCGGTCGAAAAAGCTGATTTCGCAGTAAAGTAGCACCGCCGAAAGGCTGTCGTCACAGGCTTTGGGTTCAGCGCAGTAAGCAGCAGATTCGCGCTATCCAAAATCATTTTGCCCACATGCTGTTCGCAGTGGTGTTGGGCACACGGCACGGTGTCATTATCGAGTGAGAATGTATTCATACCCTTACTACGGCCAGGGCCATGGTTTGGATTGCGCAATGCGCCTTGATCTCAAGCAAGGTCCCGCAGCGCATCGGCTAATTCCGGGTAGTTGAAGGTGAAGCCTGCCGCCGTTAAATTTTTAGGCAAGACGCGCTGTCCATTCAAAAGTACTTCCTCAGCAAACTCCCCCAGCATCAGTTTCGCCATGAAGCCAGGCAATGGTAAAACAGCCGGGCGGTTTAACTGCTTGCCTAAAATGCGCGCAAATTGCCCCTGCGGTACCGGCGCTGGCGCCGTAAGATTGAAAACACCCCTCGCCAGAGAATTGTCGAGCAGCATCTCAAAACAACGTACCGCATCGACAATATGAACCCAGGACCACCATTGATCGCCGCTGCCCATCGGGCCACCGAGACCCAGTTTGGCGGGCAGCAACATAGCCGGTAGCGGACCGCCATCGGCCCCCAGCACAATCCCTATTCTGACGGTGCAAATGCGGGTTTCAAGATCAGCCAATTCATTTGCCGCCGACTCCCATGCCTCACAGAGCTGATGAGAAAAACCTGCGTGGTAAGTACTGGCTTCATCCAGAAACTCATCTTGCCAGTGTCCGTACCAGCCAATCGCGGAGCCAGAAATATAAACTTCCAGCGGCTTCGGCAGATCTCGAATCCAAGTATTGAGCCGTAATGTCATTGACACCCTACTGTCAATAATTTGTGCTTTCTGCTCGTCTGACCAACGTGATTTATCCAGAGGTTCACCGGCGAGATTGATAACGCCGTACCAGTCGATGTTTGCAAGACTGTCTAGCGACGACGCGAACTTTATCTGATCCGAATTTGCACGCTCACTCAAATCTGATCTTGTCAAAATAGTAACGTGATAACCGGAATCAACCAGATGCTGACTCAGGTGACCGCCAATGAAACCGGTTCCGCCAGTGATAAGAATATTTTTGGGCATCTTCATCCGATCTACTTGTTAATACCTTCTATACGAGGCGATCTAATTATTGGATTCTCCTCGGGTCCGTGGCATAGCAGAATGTCGTCCCAGGTCTCAGTCGGCTCAGCGCCTTCTTGTTCCGCCATCTCTGTAATTTAATCACCTAACGAAGTCATGCGAGCCGCCGCGGCAATATCCATAAACAAATGAGAAGTCTTTGAACCTGCTAGATCTAATTACGTTAACGACTCTGGTCGTGACAACATTTGCCGTCACCAACCTTGATAACCTCATTATTCTGGTGTTTTTACTCGGACAATCTAAAGGCGAGCGCCACCATGTGCTAATCGGCTTTATCGCATCCGTAATTTTGGTGGTTGCCGCTTCAAGTATCGGTATCCTCATTGGGACGATGCTGAGCCCGAACATTGTTGGCTATCTGGGTATTGCGCCGCTTGTGATCGGTGCCTACCTTCTGTATCAACAGTTAACAGCCGTTGAAAATAAATCAGCTATCGCCACGACCACAATGCATTCTCCTTCGCGGATCTGGTTAACCACTGTGGTGCTGATGTTCAGCAATAGCGCAGATAGTATCGCAGTGCTGCTACCACTGCTGGCAGAAAGTGGCTCAACCCCCACCTTATTGATCGTGTCGATTTATTTACTAACAAGCATATTGTGG
>CAJXQV010000331.1 GCA_913058165.1 uncultured Chromatiales bacterium
ATCTACACAGAGTAGATCGTCGGCAGCGTCAGATGTGTATAAGAGACAGGTATCGACTTTTGAGCCTGCAGTTTATGGCGCTAAAGCAGCGAACGTTTTTGAGAAAGATTTTTAATTAAGTATTCTTGATTGCCGGCGCAATGTGAATTGTGTCGGTTTTGATTGTTGAGGAAGTGCACATGCAAAACCCTGATCGGCCTTTATCGCCGCATCTAAGTGTTTACCGCTGGCAAATCAGTAATGGTTTGTCGATTCTGCATCGTATAACCGGCTTCGTGCTGGCCACTGGTGCATTTTTATTCACCCTCTGGATTCTATCCGCTGTTGTAAGCGCTGAATATTATGACGGTGTAATGGCTATTTTAAGTAGCGGGTTCGGTTTGCTGATAATGTTCGGATATACCTTCTGCTTCTACTATCACCTGTGCAATGGCATTCGCCATTTGGGTTGGGATGTTGGCAAAGGCTTCGAGAAAGCCACTGCGGTAAAAACCGGCATTGCTGTTGTGGTTGTTTCAAGTGCCCTCACGCTGGGTTCCTGGGCGATTCTAATGGGAGGTGCCGCATGAAATACCGCACTCCTTTAAGCAATGTGCTGGGGCTGGGTTCGTCTAAGACTGGCGTACACCATTGGTGGTTGCAGCGCCTGACCGCAGTAGCACTTATTCCGCTAACGCTGTGGTTTGCCTACGCCGTTGTTTCGCAGCGTTTGGATTTCTCCAGCTTTGAATCTGCCCGCCAGTTTATTGGTCAGCCTATTCACGCCCTGTTACTTATTCTTCTGACCTTCACAATGCTGCATCACTCGCAGTTGGGTATTCAGGTGATTGTCGAAGATTACGTGCATGGCCCGTTAAAGGTTGTTGGATTAATCGCCAGTAAGTACGCACACATCGCCGCAGGTGTTGCTGCAATTTATTCCATTGTTGTTATTTCGGTAGGACAAGTGTCATGAGTGACGAGACAAAGTCTGAATATAAGTTCATAGATCACACTTACGATGTGGTTGTTGTAGGTGCAGGTGGTGCAGGTTTGCGTGCCACCTTTGGTTGTGCCGATGCTGGCTTGAAAACTGCATGTATTACTAAAGTGTTTCCGACCCGTTCGCACACTGTTGCGGCCCAGGGCGGTATCTCTGCTTCTCTCGGTAACATGGGTGAAGACGATTGGCGTTGGCATATGTACGACACTGTCAAAGGTTCCGACTGGCTCGGTGACCAGGACGCTATTGAATACATGTGTAAAGAAGCCCCGGCTGCCATTATTGAGCTCGAGCACTACGGTGTGCCGTTCTCACGTACCGAAGAGGGCAAGATTTATCAGCGTCCTTTCGGTGGCATGACCACCAACTACGGTGAAGGCACTGCACAGCGCACCTGTGCTGCGGCCGATCGCACCGGTCATGCAATGCTGCACACCTTGTATCAACAGTCGTTGAAGCACGATGCCAAGTTCTATATTGAATACTTCGCACTCGACCTGATCATGGAGGACGGTGTCTGCCGTGGTGTGATTGCGCTGGATATGGCTACCGGTGAAATTCATCGTTACCGTGCCCATCGCGTCATTCTGGCGACTGGCGGTTACGGCCGTGCGTTCTTCTCTTGCACCTCGGCACACACCTGCACCGGTGATGGTAATGCGATGGTGCTGCGCGCAGGCCTGCCGCTGCAGGACATGGAGTTCGTTCAGTTCCACCCGACGGGCATCTACGGTTCGGGTTGTTTGATTACGGAGGGTTCGCGCGGTGAGGGCGGTTACCTCACCAACTCTAAGGGCGAGCGGTTCATGGAGCGTTACGCGCCATCAGCTAAAGATCTTGCATCTCGCGATGTGGTATCACGTTCAATGACTGTCGAGATTAATGAAGGTCGTGGTGTGGGTCCTGAAGGTGACCACATTTATTTGCATCTAGAACATCTTGGTCCTGAAGTAATTGCCGAGCGTCTGCCGGGTATTGCCGAAACCGCCAAGATATTTGCCGGTGTTGATGTGAACAAAGAACCTATTCCGGTTCTGCCTACCGTTCACTACAACATGGGTGGTATTCCGACGAATATTCATGGAGCTGTCTCTTATACACATCTCCGAGCCCACGAGACAAGAGGCAATCTC
>CAJXQV010000332.1 GCA_913058165.1 uncultured Chromatiales bacterium
TTGCCTCTTGTCTCGTGGGCTCGGAGATGTGTATAAGAGACAGGCTCCGCTGTTGGTAAGCCCCAATAGTTTGTAGCAGAATTTTTATCGGAGCAATGGCTGCTCAGAACGATAAGACATGCGCCCTGATAGGCGCAACAATTTATATGAATTAAGTCAGGTGGTGTAGAGCTGCCAGTGTGAGGAAACTATGTCTGTGAATGAAGCGGAGTCGCAAAGTGTGATTAATAAACTGGCGTCTGCTATCGGTGCTGAGTATGTGTTGACCGAAGCAGCGGATCGCGAGTTCTATTCGATGGATGTCTACAAGGCGAGAGAGCTCCCCATTGCTATTGCACAACCCGGAACAGTGGCAGATTTACAGGCTATTGTGCGCATTGCCGCAGAAGCCGATGTTGCAATGGTGCTCCGTGGTGGCGGTGCCTCGTATACCGACGGCTACGTGTGCGCTTCGGCCAAATCGATACTTATCGATACCTCGCGCCTGAACACAATTATTGAAATTAATGAAGATGATATGTACGTCACTGTGCAGCCCGGTGTTACCTGGGCGCAGCTGGATGAGGCTCTTGCAGCTAAGGGTTTACGCACCCCGTTTTGGGGCCCGTTCTCGGGCTTAATGGCGACCATCGGTGGTTCTGCTACCCAGAATAGCGTGAGCTTGGGTTCGGGTACGTTTGGTGTTTCTGCCGATTCAATTCTGGCGATGGAAGTGGTTATTGCGAATGGCGAGATTTTACGCACCGGCTCGCTGGCCACTGAAAATACCACGCCGTTTTTTCGTTACTGGGGCCCGGACTTTACCGGGCTGTTCTGTGGTGATGCCGGTGTTCTAGGGATTAAAGCACGCATTACTTTACGCCTTATTAAGCGCCCGATGCATCGGGCAACCTGCTCATTCGGTTTTCATGACTTCAATAGCCTGGCTTATGGCATGGCTGCGGCTGCTCGCGAAGGTGTGGTGGACACCAACTTTGGTCTTGATCCTAAGCTGCAGCAGGGGCAGTTGGGCGGTACCGATGGGGCGGCAATGAAGCAGGCTGCAGTTGCCGTGTTCAAAGCATCGCGCAATGTGTTTGATGGGTTGTTTCAGTTGATTAAAATGGGTATTGCCGGCAAGAGCTTTTTGGCCGGCTACGATTATTCCGCACACTTCAGCATCGACGGTTACAGCCACGCCGAGGTTGCTCATAAATTGGCGAGCGTGCGCAAAGCCGTCGCTATGCATGGAACAGAAATCGCTAATACCATGCCTACCGTCCTAATGGCGATGCCGTTTATTCCGCTGTATCCGATTCTTGGCCCACAGGGTCAGCGTTGGGTGCCGATGCACGGCATTATGCCGTTCTCGAAGCTGATAGCGTTCAACGATAAACTCGATCTGCTGTACGCGAGCTACGCCGACCGCATGCTCGCGGCTAAGGTCGAGAAGGCTGCGATGTTCACTTCAATCAGTACCACCGGGTTTTTATTTGAGCCGGTGTTCTATTGGGAAGATGATCGCACGGTATTCCATAAGCGCTATTTGCCGCAGGAATATCTGGATGTGTTGCCTGAATACCCTGCGAACCCCGAAGGCCGCGCTTTGGTGGCTGAAATGAAAGATGCCATTCAGGATGTTTTTACTGAAGTCGGGGCCGTGCACATGCAGTTGGGCAAAGCCTACCCCTACATGCGGGGTCGCGAATCACAGTCCACGGCGTTAATTCGTCAAATTAAAACCGAACTGGATCCAAAAGGCTTGATGAACCCGGGTGGCTTGAAGGGCCTTACTGACTAGAATTCTGCAGGAAAATACTATGAATGAATTGAATCGTCGTCAGATGGTGTTGGGTAGCGGAGGCCTGTTGGTGGCAGCCGGGTGTGCAGAGGCCGTAACCACATTGCCCAATATAAATGGTCTTGCTGGCGATGCATCGGTATTGATCAATACGCCGGAAGAGAACTTGCGCTCTTTGGTGCGCATGACCGCCAGCCTAGACCCGGTTGATACGCCGTGGTGGTACAACGGCACTATGTACGCCATTGTGGGCGATGAGCAGCCCGTGCCGATAATGAAGCTGTCTCTTATACACATCTCCGAGCCCACGAGACAAGAGGCAATCTC
>CAJXQV010000333.1 GCA_913058165.1 uncultured Chromatiales bacterium
ACGAGATTGCCTCTTGTCTCGTGGGCTCGGAGATGTGTATAAGAGACAGCCTCTTACCTGCTCGCACAGTTTGATCTCGGCAAAGACGATCTCTTTTTAGTGGATGGCCCGGTTAACCTAAACCGACTGATGTCGGTTTACGACGTACCGGGTATGAACCAGCTAAAGTTTCCGCGGTTTCAACCCGGCCTGCCGCCAGCAAACATCAGTAGTGATGGCATCTTCACGGCTATGCGAAAACAGGACATCCTGTTAAATCATCCTTACGAATCTTTCAGCCCTGTGCTGGAGCTCATGCGTTCCGCATCACAAGACCCAAAGGTTATTTCAATTAAGCTTACCCTTTACCGAACAGGCCCTGACTCACCAATCGTTGAGCACCTTTTAGTTGCTGCCAAAGCGAACAAAGAAGTTACCGTCCTGGTCGAACTGCGCGCACGCTTCGATGAAGCCGCCAACATCGCATTAGCTAATCGACTTCAAGAAGCTGGCGCCCACGTCGTTTACGGTATTGTCGGGTTTAAAACACACTGCAAAATGGCCCTTATTGTAAGGCGCGAACACGGCCAGCTAATGCGTTACGCACACCTTTCGACAGGCAACTACCATGACCAGACCGCGCGGGTTTATACCGACTATGGGCTATTCACAACCAATACAGAACTAACCGAAGATGTGCATAACGTATTTATGCAGCTCACCAGCATGATGGAAATGCCCCCACTGAAGAAGCTCATTCAAGCGCCATTCACCCTTCACCAACAGCTGCTTAGAAAGATTAAGCGCGAGACCATGGCGGCAACCAACGGCAAGCCCGCACGAATTATCGCCAAATTGAACGCGCTGGTTGAACCGAAAATCATTCGAGCGCTCTATGCGGCCTCCGCTGCAGGAGTGCAAATTGATCTTATTATCCGCGGCATTTGCTGTCTCCGGCCCGGTATACCGGGCATATCAGAAAATATTCGTGTCCGATCAATTATCGGTCGGTTTTTAGAGCACTCGCGGGTTTACTACTTCCTGAACAATGGTGCAGAGGACGTTTACTGCTCTAGCGCAGATTGGATGGATAGAAACATGCTCCGTCGCGTAGAAGTATGCTTTCCCATTGAAGCGCCATTGCTAAAACAAAGGTTAATAGATGATATTCATATTAATCTGCGTGACAACACGCTCGCATGGATGCTCGATCAGAACGGGGAATACCACCTAAGTATGGCCAGTGAAAAAGAGGAAAAAATATCCTCACAAGGCTACTTTCTAGACAAACTAGCCGAGAATAAAACTGCCTAGCTACTGCAACTTTTCACCTGCAAATCAACATGGCCCTTCAGGTACCGGCGCTCTTCGCGCAGGTCGGTCCCGGATAATGGGTTATTCCTTAACCAGCCCTTCGGGCAAGTAAACATCAAGCCATCATGGGTAGGCTTTATGGACACCAATGGCAGGGACTCGTTGCTGCGACTGCGGTTTAACAGCACGGCCAAGCGCAACAACACGATCAACCAGACTACAGCACCCTGCTGAGCCTTCGGTAACTCCTTGAGCTTTTGAGGGCGAAGCTTTCGACGATGCTGGGCAACCAGCGCGCCGAGCACTAATTGCTCGCGGCGAGTGAACCCTGGCATGTCGGAATTCTGCAATAGATATGCGCCGTGAGCGTGATAGCGCGAATGGGCAATATCAAGACCAACCTCATGCAACATCGCCGCCCATTCAAGAAGCTTCCTGTATTCGTGGCTGTTCAGATGCAATTCTTCAGCAACCTGATCAAAAAGCCGCAATGCGGTTTCAGTCACTCTCTGCGCCTGTTGCTCATCGACATGATAACGGGCAGCCATCGCACGAACCGAAGAGACTCGAGCATCTTCATCGGAATAACGGCCGATCAGATCATAGAGAATACCCTCGCGAAGCGACCCTTCTGCAACACCCATGTTATCAATGTCAAACTGATTAAATACCTCGAGTAAAATCGCCAGCCCACCCGGCAACACGCGGGCTCGCTCCGGCGGTAATGCTGCGAACCCAAGTTGAGAGACATCTTTAGATCTGTCTCTTATACACATCTCCGAGCCCACGAGACAAGAGGCAATCTC
>CAJXQV010000334.1 GCA_913058165.1 uncultured Chromatiales bacterium
CTTGTCTCGTGGGCTCGGAGATGTGTATAAGAGACAGGTATGAACTTATTCAGCCTGTTGTGGAGATGAAGGTGGCAGTTCAGAAACCGGAAACTGCGCAATCCGCAAATCTGGCTCCATGGAGTTTGGGGCTGCTGATATTCGTGGCTGTGGTTGGCGTCGCATGGTTTTTATTGAGTGGCGGTTCCGATAATGAGTCTGCAGCAGCCGTTCCTGTGGTTGAAGAGCAGGTGGCTGCAAAAGTGGATGTTGCCGAACCTGTTGCTGCTGATTCGACTCCGGTTGTTGCGTCTGGTGTTGCCACCATTGTGCTCAAGTTCACCGATGAGTGCTGGGTTGAAATCACCGATGCAAAAGGACTCTTGCTGGAGAGTGTGCAAGCCGCAGGCGCTGTTCGTACGCTCACCGGCACCCCGCCATTTAGTTTTATTTTCGGCAATGCCAAGGCTGTGAGTTTGATGGTTGACGGTGTCGCGTATCGGTTGCCGGCCAGGGCTGTCCGTGGCGACACAGCCCGCTTCAAGCTAACCGCTGCCGATATTCAAGCCGTTAAGGATTCTACCCAATGAGTGATACTTTGCAGTCAGTTCGCGGCATGAACGATATTCTGCCAGCAGAGACACCTGCCTGGCAGGCTATAGAAGGGCTGCTCAAGCAGATCATGCTGTCCTACGGGTACCAGGAGTTGCGTGTGCCGTTGGTTGAGCGCACTGAGTTGTTCAAGCGCTCTATTGGCGAGGTTACCGACATTGTTGAGAAGGAGATGTACACCTTCGAGGACCGCAATGGTGAAAGTCTGACGCTCCGGCCTGAAGCTACGGCCGGTATTGTGCGTGCAGGTATTAGCAATGGCCTGCTGCATAATCAGCGTCATAAGATCTGGGCCACCGGCCCGATGTTTCGTTACGAAAAGCCGCAAAAGGGTCGTTATCGCCAGTTTCATCAGTTTGATGTAGAAGCGCTTGGTTTCGGTGGTCCTGATATCGATGCCGAGATGATCATGATGTCTGCGCGAATCTGGCGTGAGCTGGGTCTCGATAAAATTAAGCTGCAGATTAATTCGCTTGGCACCACCGAATCACGGGGTGTCTATAAAGAAGCCTTGTCGGCCTATTTTCTGCAGCATGAAACCGAGCTTGATGAGGACAGCAAGAATCGTCTGCACCGTAACCCGATGCGGATTCTCGACACTAAGAACCCCGCGATGGCGGATCTGGTGGCGGCTGCTCCAAAAATTACTGACTATCTGGACGATGAATCCCGCGAACATTTTTCTGTATTGCAGGAATTGCTTGATCAGGCAGGTATTAGCTATACCGTTAACCCCCGGTTGGTTCGCGGCCTCGATTACTACTCACGCACTGTATTTGAGTGGGTTACCGACCAGCTGGGTGCTCAGGGAGCCGTGTGTTCCGGCGGGCGCTATGATGGCTTGGTTGAGCAGCTAGGCGGTAAGCCGACGCAGGCTGTTGGTTGGGCCATTGGGCTGGAGCGGCTCATCGCTTTATGTGAAGAGCGGGGTTGTGTGCCGGTTCTTGAGCATCCTCATGTCTACCTTGTACTTGCGGGCGAGGGCGCATTGAAACCGGGTTTTGTGCTTGCGGAAAGTCTGCGTGATGAGCTTCCCGATGTGCGTATCGAGCTGAACTGTGGTGGCGGTAGCTTCAAATCACAGTTCAAACGGGCTGACAAAAGCGGCGCCCGTTTTGCCGTCGTCCTGGGTGATGAAGAGTTGGCTCAGGGCACTGTCGGTATTAAGCCGTTGCGCGGAGATGGCGAGCAGCAAACTGTTCCTCTTGCTGATTTGGCGGTCAGCCTGCGTCAGGCTCTGGCGTTATAAACGCCTAACTTTTAATAGGCTTTTTACTTTTAATTAATCTTTTAGCTATAAGATATTTAACGGAAAGATACATATCATGATTGATGAGAATTTGACGGACGACCAGCAGGCTGAACTGATTAAAAGCTGGTGGCGGGAGAACGGGCTGTTTCTGGTGGGCGGTCTTGTTTTGGGTGTCGGCGGACTGTTTGGTTGGCAGACGTCTGTCTCTTATACACATCTGACGCTGCCGACGATCTACTCTGTG
>CAJXQV010000335.1 GCA_913058165.1 uncultured Chromatiales bacterium
CAGAGTAGATCGTCGGCAGCGTCAGATGTGTATAAGAGACAGGTATTTATCTATGAGAAGAGCAACAGTCAGTGGTTTTTGATTAATTACATTAAGCCCGATGTCATTATTGCGGGTGCTGAGTTTGGCGCAGCTTTGTCGTTTAATGCTGCCGGCAATACTCTTGCTATTGGTGCGCCGAACAACAATATTGGCGATAGCGGCATTTTTAATGACGATGAAGTGCCGGACATGGGCACCACTGTTGATGGCTCCGGTGCGGTTTATGTGATTGTTCGCACGGGTATAGACGATCAGGGTGGCCCTGTTTGGGAGTTGCAAGCCGTCATTAAATCTCCGGTTGTTACCGAGGGCGACAAATTTGGCAGCACAGTGGTGCTTAGTGATGAAGGCAATACGCTGGCTATTGCCGCGCCCTATGAGAACGGCAGTAATGCAGGTGTTTTCAACGTCAGCGAATCGATAAGCTATTCATTTTTAAATGACTCTGTTGGCGCCGTGTATGTTTACAGTCGTGACTCTTTTATCGTTGACGATGCCAGCTATTTTGATTGGTTCTATCAGGCTTACTTAAAACCGCCAGTTAACGAAGACAATATGCTATTCGGTAAAGCGCTCGATTTTAGCGTATTCGGTGATGACCTTTTGGTGGGCGCTCCAAATGCAGCATTAGGTCAAGGTGCCGCGCACTTGTACACCCGCGCGAGTGGTGAGTGGGATTCGGCTATTACCACTTTCGATGCAAACAGTTTGCTCGACGGGCAGCCGGCTAACGGCGAGGCCGGCGATTTATTTGGTGCGTCAGTGGCGATAGTCTCTTTGGCGGCTTTGGTTGATTTGAGCACGCTGGACAGCGACGCATACGCCGGCATGATTGCGATTGGCGCTCCGGGTGAGGATGGCAGCGCTAAGGGTGTTGTTGGCCTAGAAGATAACAATGCGAACGATACCGGTGCGGTTTATTTGTTTTTGCAAAGTCCTGCTGATATGGAATGGCGTCGCTCGCGCTATATCAAAGCTACGAATACCATGCCTGGTTCTGAATTTGAATTCGGCGCTGCCGTAAGTCTTAACGATACAGGGACAACGCTGGCTGTGGGCGCGCCTTCAGAGCCGGTTGCCAGCGGTGGCATAGGGGCCGATCCTGATCGCGATGACCCGTCAGATGATGTCAATCAGAATGCTGATGCTCCAGGAGCCGGTGCGGTATACCTGTATTAGTCCGGTAGACTTCAGGAAGTGATAATGCCTCAAACTGATGAACCCGAGTCCGCTGGACTGAGAGCAGAAGACGAAGTTCGCGCGCGTATTCTGGGTGAAACAGCCAAAATTGGCTGGTGTGAACTGCAAGGTTTCTTTGCTGCCGGCCATGCGGTTTCTGTTGCTACCGAGCTCGACTTGATTGAAGTTGCGTACGAGATGGCGCAGGACAACGATCAGCTCGTCGCCAAGTGGCTGGATACGGGCAAGGTTCGAGTAGTTAGCGATGCTGAAGCTATTCAATGGCTAGCCGCAGACACGCTGATGTGGACAGTAGTAATCAAGCCGTGGGTTCTCGTGCAACCCGTGTTACCGAAAGAGCAAGCGTAAAAATCCTACCGTTTTATTATGCTTGAGCCGTGTTAGATTAATACTTAGGTTCAGAATTAATAATTGCTTCAGATGAAGCGTTGGGATTCTTCATGCGAATTGTCGGCATTTTTCTGTCGGGATTTTTTTCTATCATCGCCCTTGCCGTGGGTTGGTTGTACTTTTCGGATGCGCAGTTGTTACCGCGCTACGCAGGTATGTTTGCCACCGATGACCTGACTTATTCTGGCCTCTCTCCCCGCGAACATGTTATTGGCGATGCCTCATATCTTTTACCGCAGGCCTCGGGCGCTCAGAAATCCATCGACCCCGTGGCACTTGCCAAAATGGCTCAGTATGCCTTGGCTCAAGATTCCCACTCGCTAATTGTTATTCATCAGGGCGTGGTGCAACTCGAGTGGTACAACAAAGGCTGGGATCGAAACCGTGTGACGCAATCCCAGTCCTGTCTCTTATACACATCTGACGCTGCCGACGATCTACTCTGTGTAGAT
>CAJXQV010000336.1 GCA_913058165.1 uncultured Chromatiales bacterium
TCTACACAGAGTAGATCGTCGGCAGCGTCAGATGTGTATAAGAGACAGATTCTGCCCCGAGTTATCAGCTCCCACATTAATTATCGCTGTTGCCGACGAAGGGCCCTTCGCTAGAATCACCCCACGTTGACGCAAAGACTTACTAAGACTTTGGTAGAAAGGAGTGTACCGGTCACTTGCCTGAATATAAGTCGACGAAAATTCGGGCGGCAACGACACGCTACCTTGCAAATGGAAGCCACAAGCGGTCAATAACAACACACCGGCCAATAACATTAAACGCAATTTTGACATATTAAATAACAACATTGACTAACTTGCCCGGAACCACAATTACTTTGCGTAACTCACTGTCACCAATAAACCGCCGCACGTTTTCGTCAGCCAATGCTGCAGCCTTTAACGCGTCTTTATTGGCATCAGCAGGCACCTCGATACGACTTCGAAGCTTACCGTTCACCTGCACAACCACCTGCACGGTATCAGCAACCATAGCCTTCGGATCCACTTCAGGCCACCGCTCATTCGCAATTGCGGCATCATGACCCAACACCGCCCACAACTGATGGCAGATATGCGGCACAATCGGCGACAACATTAAGACAGCTTTCTCCAGCGCTTCCTGAACCAATAATCGATCTACAGCATCATTCACTGGGTACTTATTCAGTGAGTTCATGAGCTCCATCACTGCCGCAATGGCGGTATTAAATGTATAGCGCCGACCAATGTCATCGCTAACCTTCGTTACCGTTGTATGCACGATACG
The DNA here is from genome assembly GCA_913058165.1 of uncultured Chromatiales bacterium. Taxonomy (GTDB): domain Bacteria; phylum Pseudomonadota; class Gammaproteobacteria; order Steroidobacterales; genus JABIQA01. The sequence goes on from CAJXQV010000336.1 coordinate 770, forward strand.
CCGGAGATCCTTTTGCGCAGGATTCAAATCCTCATGTTGAAAACTACCGGCTGGCACACCAGCAGCAATATGCTCATGGGTTCTAGTCCATAAGCGCCGCAAGAACCTGAAGGCACCCTGGACACCGTCATCAGACCATTCCAGAGACTGCTCCGGTGGAGCAGCAAACATAACAAACAGACGCACGGTATCTGCACCATACTCATTAATTAGCTGCTCAGGGTCGACAGTATTACCTTTTGACTTTGACATCTTAGCGCCGTCTTTCAGCACCATGCCCTGAGTCAACAAGCGGGTAAATGGTTCATCGCAACTCACCAGGCCTTCGTCACGCATAACCTTGTGATAGAAACGGGCATAGAGCAGATGCAGAATGGCATGCTCAATACCACCAATATACAAATCAACAGGAAGCCAATATTTGGCGCGCTCATCAAGCATGGCATCTGCATTATCTGGACAGCAGTAGCGTGCGTAATACCAGGAAGACTCCATGAAGGTATCAAAAGTGTCGGTTTCCCGTATTGCAGGCGCTCCGGTTATGGGGTCGACAGTTTCGAAGAACTCCGGAAGCCGCGCCAACGGCGAGCCACTGCCATCAAGCTCAACATTCTCGGGCAGCTGAACCGGCAAGTCGGCATCGGGCACTGCGAGCTGTTGGTCACCGTTATTTATTACCGGGATTGGTGCACCCCAATAACGTTGACGGGATATCAACCAATCTCGCAACCGATAGTTAGTCTGACGCTCACCACAACCGGCAGCCTCAAGATCTGTAGCAATGGCGTTAAATGCATCTGCTGACGTTAAGCCGTCGTACTTGCCTGAGTTTACCAGCACGCCCTTTTTAACAAATGCGGCATCCGCCACATCACACTCCGAAGAAGCCCCGGCAGCAACAACCTGCTTAATTGGCAAATCGTATTTAGTGGCAAATTCATAGTCACGTTGATCATGGGCAGGAACAACCATAACAGCGCCGGTGCCATAGCTAATCAACACAAAGTTAGCCACCCAAATTGGTATTGGCTCACCTGTAATCGGGTGAATCGCATTAATACCAAGAGGCTTCCCGAGCTTATCCATAGTCTCGACAACAGCTTCGGAAACCGCGCTTCGCTGGCAATCGGTCAGAAATTCTTGCAGCTCGGCATTAGTCGCCGCGGCAGCGACGGCTAACGGGTGCTCTGCGGCAACGGCCATGCAGCTAACACCCATTAAAGTATCCGGCCGGGTGGTATAAATACGCAGCAGTTCATCACCTGTCTCTTATACACATCTCCGAGCCCACGAGACAAGAGGCAATC
>CAJXQV010000337.1 GCA_913058165.1 uncultured Chromatiales bacterium
AGATTGCCTCTTGTCTCGTGGGCTCGGAGATGTGTATAAGAGACAGATCCAGATCGCCGACAACATCCTTACCGGGGCGGGATCGATGCAAAGCCAGTGGGGTAAGGTTATAGCGCACCCCAAACTGTGAAGTGCCGAGGGTGCGGTGATGCAACGGCGAGCCGCGGGTAACCACAACTTCGGCCAATTGCTGGCCTTCGGTGGCCAGTGGCACATCATCCGAAACCGGCGTTTCTGTCTCTGTGTCACTGACGTTGTAGAGCGCTGCGCCCAGCAGTTTCTCAAACTCCTTGAGTCGCTCAGCGGTATCGCGCACATACAAACGATCACCGGCCTGCAATTTCACCGAAGGCAAGCGGGCCAGAAACAGGTTCTCGCCACGCTGAATGCGTTCAATCTTGATGCGGTTTTCGGTTTTAGCCCGAACTTCTGTCAGCGTCTTGCCTTCCGCAAAGCTTTCTTCGGGAACATACAGCAATGCTTTAAAGACCCGCGGCGAAGTGTCAGACATGGGTGGCTTACGATCAGGCAGCAGCTTTGGTGCAACCAGCCACAGAAACAGCAGCCCGGGAATGCCTGCAATAACCACAGGCAAAAGAAAATCAAACATCCCGAATTGTGGCAAGCCCTGATCAGCAACAACCCCAGCAATGAGCAGATTAGTGGATGTGCCAATGGTCGTGGCCATACCGCCGATAAGCGTTGCCATGCCCATAGGCATTAGCACCGACGATGGTGCTGTGCCGGTGCGCAGGCAAACTGCCACCAGGATCGGCAACAACATCACCACGATAGGGGTGTTATTCAGGAATGCGCTGGCGACCGCGCCAAGTGCCAATGTCACCAGCAGCGCCAACGTCGGCTTACTCTGCCAACTGCTCGACATAATCGAGGCCAGGGGCTGCAATGCACCAGTGGTCTCCAGCCCCTTACTTACAATCAACAACGCACAAATAGTAATGAGTGCTTCGTGCCCAAAGGAACTAAAGAAGTCGGACGGGCGAATGTCTCCGTAAGGAAACAGATAAAAACCCACTATCAGCAAAACCAACACGGCAAGACCTGTAGTCTCGAGCGGAATGCGATCACGAGTGAATAGAAACAGTGTCACGACCGTCAGCAGAATCACCGCCAGTGCATGAGGTTCAGGAAGCAGCATATTATTTATCAGAGTTTCCCCATCGCAGAGCGAGCAGAAAAACCGCACTAAATCACCAAAACAAAGAACGTAATAGCATGGATGCAAGTGGTGCCGCAATGCTAGACAGCCACCATAGAAAGGGCTAAAGCGATAACTAACAACAATAAATACAAAAGCTTACAAGCAAATAGCGGCAAAACGAAGCTGGCATAAGACCTGCACAAACCCTCCTACAGCGCAAAATACGCGATGATCCTCCGACGGTGCTGATTACAGCAGACACAGAAACAGGCACAATACTGATCGGGCATCTGCCCGACCTTGTCATTGATTTTTCCTAATTCACAAACCTGCTCAGCTCATAAACCCATGCAAGAAACCCCCAAACCAGACATCAATTCAATTGCCGACAAATCCCGTGACGATAGCTTCGCCCGACGGGATGCATTATTTGAAGAAAAAGATGATGCATTAAGAAGAGATGTGCATGCCTTGGGTAGCATGATAGGCGAACTTCTGGCTGAGCAAGGCAGCGAACAATTGTTCAACGTCGTTGAAAATGCGCGACGGCTAGCCATTGAAGCCCGCGAGGCCGAACAGCGGGATAACAGTCAACTTGCCGCATTGGTAGACGACCTGTCACCCGAGATGGCGCGCGACCTGATCCGGGGTTTCTCTACCTACTTTCAGCTGGTCAATAGCGCCGAGCAGGTGCATCGTATCCGCCGTCGTCGCGACTACCTGAAAGATCGGTCGGCACGTCAGCCGGGGGCATTTGATGACACCATCTTCCGTCTGCGCGATGCGGGGTTAAGCCTGAATGAGTGCCTGGAGCTCATCAATCAACTTGAGATCATGCCGGTGTTTACCCCCTGTCTCTTATACACATCTGACGCTGCCGACGATCTACTCTGTGTAGA
>CAJXQV010000338.1 GCA_913058165.1 uncultured Chromatiales bacterium
GAGATGTGTATAAGAGACAGCCAGAAACACGATCAAGATGGTGGGAAAGCCACCAAAGACTAACGCCTGAGCACCAAGAAACCCACTAAACCCACTAGACTCAAGCGCACTGGCAAGGCTCAGGCCACCCCCGAACAATAGGAGCAAACCCCAGGGCAATTTAAGCGCGGTTGTCCAATCCATCAAGCGTTCTTGCAGACCTGAACCTGCAGGCACCATAAACAACGCCACGCTCGAAATAAGCGCAACACCTGTATCAGTAAGGCCGGCAAGTGGCTGCCAGTCACCCAGAGTGATTTGAGCTAATAAAGGGCGGGTAATCCATGCCGCAGCCGTCAACAAAAACACCACCAGGGTACGTCGTTCAGCAGAGCTTAAATCCGGCAATGAGTTACGCGCGTCTATCAACAATTCACTGGCACCCGGAATTTCAGCAGCTTGTACCGGGTACGCCCAACGGGTGAGAGTCCACCAAGCTACAGGTACGAACACCAGCACCAATGGCATACCGATCATCATCCAGGTTGCAAAACTAATGGTGCGCCCCGTCTCATCGGTTAGAAACGACACCACAAATAAATTGGGTGCAGTGCCGATAATGGTGCCAATACCGCCGATGGATGCGGCATAGGCAATGCCCAAAAGCAAACACAGAGTAAAGTTCTGTTGCTCGTTAGAATTATCTGAAGAAGGCAGCAGCGAAATCACACTCAAGGCCACAGGCAACAGCATAATGGTGGTTGCTGTATTGGTTACCCACATGCTCAGGAAAGCCGAAATACCCATGAATGCGGCAACAATAAATTTTGGCTTAGAACCCACCATACCCAATGTAACCAAGGCAATACGTCGATGCAGACCCCAGCGCTCAACTGCCAATGCGACCAAAAAACCGCCCAGAAATAGAAATACCAGAGGATGTCCATAGGGCGCAGCGATCTCTTTGATTGGTGCGGCACCCGCCAATGGAAACAAGGCCAATGGCAACATGGCGGTGATATAAACCGGCAGCGCTTCGGTCATCCACCAAAAGCTCATCCACAAACCAATGGCCGCGACATAGCGGGCATACACACTTAAGGCCACAGTATTGCCTGCTGGATCAACATAAGAATCAGGAAGCAGGAAAAATACCAGCACGGCGATTGCCGGACCGAGAATCATGAAGCGGGTTTTACCAGTAGGACTGATGACAGCAGTGGTCAAAGACTCACCCTCGTAACTGCGAAAAACAGTGTTTCAGTTTTGCAGCCGATCTGTGTTGTTCCGCTGCGCGCACAGCCAGATTAAAACCGAATGAGTGCCGAACCCCAGGTGAAACCACCACCGAAGGCCTCCAGCAGCAACAGGTCACCGCGTTTAATACGACCATCACGTACTGCAACATCCAATGCCATAGGCACAGATGCAGCCGAGGTATTGCCATACTTTGCAACCGTTAGAATAACCTTTTCCATCGGCATGCCTAAGCGCTTGGCTGTGGCTTCGATAATTCGTTTGTTGGCCTGATGCGGCACCAACCAATCGAGCGCATCGTGGTCGAGGCTATTGGCTTCGAGCGTTTCCTTAACTACGGCACCCAAAGTCTTTACCGCAAGCTTAAAGACTTCATTGCCTTGCATATGAATAGCGAATTCTTTATTAAGATCGCCCTGCGGGCGCTTTGAAACACCAGCCGGTGCATACAACAGATCTTTGTACTGACCGTCGGCATGCAAATGCGTGGAGATAATACCCTGCTCAGTCGCAGGCTGAAGAACAACAGCGCCTGCACCATCACCAAATAATACGCAGGTTGAGCGGTCGGTCCAGTCAGTAATTCGTGAAAGAGTTTCGGCACCAATAACCAGTGCATTTTTTGACTCGCCAGAGGTAACAAACTTATCCGCAATACTCAGCGCATAAATAAAGCCACTGCATGCGGCCTCAACACTGAATGCGGCACAACCATGAATACCCAGGGCTTCCTGAACAATGGTGCCGACATTAGGAAAAACCAAATCAGGGGTGGTTGCTGTCTCTTATACACATCTCCGAGCCCACGAGACAAGAGGCAATCTC
>CAJXQV010000339.1 GCA_913058165.1 uncultured Chromatiales bacterium
GGCGGCGGGACTCATACGATTTCTCCTGCAGCTAACCGCTGCTTTAGCCAGGGCATTAAGCCGCCGGCATTAACCATATCCATCAAATAATCAGGAATTGGATCGACCAAATAGTGTTTATTCTGAGTATGGTTTATCACACTGCCTGCAATCGGGTCGACACTAAGCTCATCTCCCGCCTGCACTTCGGCATAAGCCGGAAATCGCAATACCGGCACGCCAAAATTCAGTGCGTTGCGGTAAAAAATACGTCCGAAAGAAGGCGCTAGAATAGCGGCAACCTGATGATGCTTAAATGCCAGAGCCGCCTGTTCACGCGCCGAACCCACGCCAAAACTCTCTCCGGCAACCACAACATCTCCGGGCTGCACCCGTTTGGCAAAAGCCGGGTCGAGCGCCTCCATGCAATGGGTGGCCATCTCTTCCATAGAACTTTTAAAATAAAGTCCGGGTGCCATTACGTCGGTGTTTACAGCTTCACCAAAAACCCATGCTTTACCGCTCATGGCACCGTTCTCAACATTTCACGAGGATCAACCAACTCACCGGCAACTGCCGCTGCGGCAACACTGTAGGGTGACGCCAAATAGACACTGGCCGAATTGGCACCCATGCGGCCTTTAAAGTTGCGGTTGGTGGTAGACACACACACTTCATCTTCAGCGAGAATGCCCGCGCCAAGAGCGGCACAGGCCCCACAGCCAGTTGGTAACATGATACCGCCGGCCTGAGTAATAACAGCGAGCGTACCGTCGACTGCGGCGGCAGTCATTACACGGGCTGAAGCTGGAGCCACCATTAAGCGCGTACCCGGCTTCACCTTACGGCCACGCAATACCTCCGCCACCATATGCAGATCGCTGAGTTTGGCACCAACGCAGGAACCAACATAAGCCTGATTGATTTTGGTGCCGCGATAATCGCCAACAGGACCAGAGTTAGATGGTGCATGCGGAGCTGCAATTTGCGGTTCAAGCTCAGCCGACGAGAAATCCAACCGTGTTTTGTAAACCGCATCAGGATCACTGCGCCATTCAAGCGCATCAGCAGCCGGCTGCTGGCCGGCCTCACGCAATGCCTGCAAAGTGACTTCATCGGGCTCAACAATACCGGTTTCGGCGCCAAGTTCGGCCGCCATATTGCACAACACGGCCCGCTCCTGCATGTCCATGGCGCGCACTGTGCTGCCACCGTATTCCATGACCACTCCGCCATTATTCATGCCGAGCTCGCGACATAGTTTCAGCATAATGTCCTTTGCTACAACGCCATGTTGGAACTCACCTTCCCAATTAATTCGCACGGTCTCGGGCACCGGAACCCAGATTTCACCGGTAACGGTAACGCCGGTCATCTCAATAGCGCCAAAGCCCGATATGTAACAGCCAAATGCACCTCCGTGAGTCGAATGCGAGTCGCCGCCACAGGCAAACATGCCCGGGTGCAAAAAGCCTTGCTCGGCGAGCATCAGATGACCGATGCCCTGCATATCAAAGAACTTATTAATGCCAAACTCGGCGGCAAACTCACGGGTTAGCTTTAAGATTGCCGCAGACGCAGTATCGACTGCAGGCACAAAGTGGTCAGTACACAGAACAATCCGATCAGGATCCCAGACGCCGACACCCAGTTCTTTCAACCGCGGCCAGATACGTCGCGGACCACCAGAATCGAGCAACAAGGCAAGGTCAACTCTGCAGGTTACGATCTCACCACGGCGACAATCAGAGCGACCCGATGCGTTGCGTACAATTTTTTCTGTAATGGTGTGGGCCATGAAAGTCCGGAAAGTATGCAGATACGGGCGCGGGCCTTGCCCTAACGATTTGATTCTAGGTTCTGGCTCATTTCTTGGGGTAACAACCAGCGCTGCGACCAATCTCAGCCGCTAACTCAGCAACAGTATCAAGTTTATCGGTAGCAACACCAGTGTTCCTGCCCAGTTCCTGCACCGCGGTTACCAGCGTGCCTATCTCAAGCTGCCTCCCCTCTTCCAGGTCTGTCTCTTATACACATCTGACGCTGCCGACGATCTACTCTGTG
>CAJXQV010000340.1 GCA_913058165.1 uncultured Chromatiales bacterium
ACCATGCCGCGTACCCGGATATCGACTTCGGTGCCAAGCTGAATGGCCGGTTCGTACTGCCCTGCTTCATCAGTGCGAAACAGAAACTCACCGCCCGATACCTCATTAAGTGTAAGGCGTGTGTTCGTGCTTCTATCGATGGTGACTTGGGGTGGCGCCTTGGTTTCTGTGGCATCAACGCAACCGCCCAGACCGTTTAGCAGCATCAGTACCGGCACGATAGCCAGATGTGATACCTGTGATAGTGAATTGTGCATTGCAAGCTCTCCTGCTGTGAATTGATGGCTCTATTAAAAGCGGCAGAAGTGGCGTGGCGAGGGCAGGATTGTGGCAATGCGAAGCGCAATTAGGGCAAAGCAGGGCAAGCGACAGCCGGCCAATAGCCCTGCCTTATTTCGCCCTGATTGGGCCATGCTGGTGCCCTGCTCATGGCGCATAATGAAACCCATCGAATGCGGCACGTTGGTTTTTAGTGCTACATTAAAAAGGCAGGGTCGAATCAAGGACGAGTCAAAGGGGATATTTAAGCCGTGAAGAAAACCATCGCCATTGTTGAAGACGAAGTCGAACTGGCCAACAACTACAAAGAAGCTTTTGAACGCCACGGCTATACCGTAAGCCTGTACCACAACCGGCCCGATGCAGAGCACGCCTTTGCCCAGACGATTCCGGATTTAGTGGTCATTGATATTGGTCTTGGTGATGAGCCGAATGGTGGTTTTGACCTGTGCCGCAGTTTACGAGCCGTATCTGACACCTTGCCGATTATTTTTCTTACTGCACGCGAGAGTGATTTCGATCAGGTCTCGGGCCTTATGCTGGGTGCGAATGAATATTTATTGAAGAGCACGTCGTTGCAGCTGCTGCTGGTGCGTATAGACACCTTCTTCAGGATGCTTGCTGCTCTGACGCAGCAACATGAAAACGACACAGTGCTAGAGCGTGGCCCTGCATTGATCAACATCGACCGCAAAACTGTCTCGTGGAATGGCAGCGACATCACCGCAACGCTCACCGAGTTTTGGATTATTGAGTGTTTAGCCAAACATGTCGGCCATTTGAAAACGCGTGATCAGCTAATGAATGCAGCAAACATAGTTGTGGATAGTGCCACTGTTAATTCGCACATCAAACGCATTCGTAAAAAATTCCGGGTCATTGATGACACTGCCGACCCGATAAAAACTGAGTATGGCGGCGGCTATCGCTGGCTGGTTCATTAATGAAGCTTCATGTTCAGCTGATTCTGGTGAGTTTGCTAACCTTAGCCCTACCGTGGGCGGGTTGCTCTTACCTGCAACAAATGGAGTCAGTGTTACGCGAGGGCCAGCAGGATGCTGTGCTTTCTACAGCACGCTCGGTGGCATTGGCACTGGAAGAGCGGCCTGATCTGATTAGGTCGAAGGCACCGTTTAATGAAGGCTCCGAGAGTATTTATCTGGCTGAAACCACCAACAGTCTGGTCGCCGATGGTTATGACCCCGAGTGGCCGCCTTTACAACCGTTAGGGGATAACACTGCGCCTTTCAGAGTTGAGTACTCAGCCGCGGCCAACCAAAATGACGCCTGGCTGTTTATCCGCGTATTTACTGACAGCATCAATTATCACAACCCGGCACTGGGTGGCATCGCCAATGGCGACCATATCAAGCTGTATGCTGATAATGGATCCTATACAAATCATTACTGGATTAGCCCTGACGGTCCGGGCAAATTCGTTGCGCGCAAGCGCGGCGCCAAAGCCATAGAAGATGATGGCCGCATTCGCGGAGTATGGGTTGATACTACCGATGGCTACCAGTTGGAAATGAGCCTGCCTCGCGAATTGTTCGGTAGCCGTTTTGGTTTTAAAGTGATGAAGGGCGAGCAAATTATATCGACGCTGGATGACGAGAACAAACCCGGCCCGCTCGTGCAGCAGGATGACACGCTAAACTCCACTCTACGACAGTTCAAACGCGACAACCTGAAGCTGTCGATTGTCTGTCTCTTATACACATCTGACGCTGCCGACGATCTACTCTGTGTAGATC
>CAJXQV010000341.1 GCA_913058165.1 uncultured Chromatiales bacterium
GCAACCATCTCGCGATGTTCTTTCTGGCGCTTGGTTTGCGGACGAATAAGCAAAAAATAGAAGACCACAAAAATAAGCACCAGAGGCGCCAGCCCCATTAAATCGGCACCACCGTCCATTATTCCCTGTGCATTAGCGCTCTGTATAAAGAAATCCATAGTGTTTAACCCTAAATTGAAACTGTTTAGCCCCGCCGAAAATGCGACCTGAAAGGCGACGCATTATGCCATAGAAACCGTTGCCGTCTCCTGCCGCAGCCGGAATTCAATGGCGAAGGTGGCAAAATCTCCGGCCTCAATCGCAGCACGGATGCGCGTCATGAGATTGAGGTAGTAATACAGGTTATGAATGGTATGCAGACGTGCGGCCAGTATTTCGCCGCATTTATCCAGATGCCGGAGGTAGGCGCGTGAATAATGCTGGCAGGTATAGCAGCCGCACTCGGCGTGAATCGGGCCCAGGTCGTCCTGATAGCGGGCATTGCGAATACGAACAACACCATCATCGGTAAACAGATGGCCGTTGCGGGCGTTACGGGTTGGCATAACACAGTCGAACATATCAATCCCCTGCTCCACCGCATTAACGATATCGACCGGCGTACCCACCCCCATCAGGTAACGCGGCTTATCCGCAGGCATCTGCGGCACAATATGGCGCAATACATCCATCCGCTCGGCTTCAGTCTCGCCAACCGATAGCCCGCCAAGTGCCATGCCCTCGAAGCCGATCTCCAGCAGACCGGCCAGCGACTCATCACGCAAATTATTGTGCATGCCGCCCTGAACGATGCCAAACAAAGCATTGCCTTTTTCCAGGCTTCCCAGATTCACAAACTCATCACGGGAGCGTTTTGCCCAGCGCAGCGATAATTCCATCGACTCACGCGCCGCCTTTTCTGTGGCCGGATAATCGGTGCACTCATCAAACACCATCTGAATATCGCTGTTTAATGCATGTTGCATCTGCATCGACACTTCGGGAGATAGAAACACCTTGTCGCCATTGGTTGGCGCCTGAAACTCAACGCCCTTCTCCGTAAGCTTGCGGCGTTCCGCCAAGCTCCAAACCTGAAAGCCTCCTGAATCGGTCAGTATCGGGCCGCGCCAATTCATGAATTCATGCAGGCCACCGTGCTTACGAATAATGTCATCACCGGGACGCAACATTAAATGAAACGTATTGCCGAGAATGATATCGGCACCCAGGCCTTTAACCTCCTCAGGCGTCATCGCCTTGACCGTGCCGTAGGTACCCACCGGCATGAATGCCGGCGTTTGAATATCGCCATGGGCAGTATTCACGCAAGCTCGCCGGGCGTCACCCGATGTGGCTTTGAGTTCAAACTTAAACAGTTGCTCGCTCACGCGCTTCGCTCCAAAAACATCGCATCACCATAACTAAAAAACCGGTAGCCCTGCTTAACTGCATGGTCATAGGCGACCAGCACGTTGGCTTTTCCAGCAAAAGCACAGACCAGCATTAACAAAGAAGACTCGGGCAAATGAAAGTTAGTCACCATCGCATCCACCACCTGAAATGAATAGCCCGCCTGAATAAAGAGACGAGTCTCACCGGAAAAAGGCTTTAGCTCACCGGAAGCGGCCGCCGTTTCGAGACAACGCACAACAGTCGTGCCCACAGCAATCACCCGGCCACCGCGTTCGCGGGTCTCGGCAACCTTGGCACAAAGCTCTGCATCAACCAGCACTCGCTCACTGTGCAGCTGCCCGGCATCGATCTGCTCCTGGCGCACCGGCTGAAACGTCCCCGCGCCAACATGCAACGTAACCTGTGCTGTTTCGATACCCCGTTTAGCCAGAGCATCTAATAGTGCTCTGTCAAAATGCAGCCCTGCCGTCGGCGCAGCTACGGCGCCGGGCTCATTGGAAAACACCGTTTGGTATCGCTCGGCATCGGCGGCTGTATCGGAACGGTCGATATAAGGAGGCAGTGGCATGTGCCCCTGCTCATTAACTGTCTCTTATACACATCTCCGAGCCCACGAGACAAGAGGCAATCTCG
>CAJXQV010000342.1 GCA_913058165.1 uncultured Chromatiales bacterium
TCTCGTGGTCTCGGAGATGTGTATAAGAGACAGGCCAATGAGCGTGCTGCTTACTAGCAGTGCTGCCAATGCAGGTAAAAATTTGCCGTGAGCATTCTGGTTCATAGTGTCGCCTTTCCATGAGGAAACGGGATATTACTCCAGTTTACGGGGTTATGTCATCGTTGGGTCTGCGGCGCAGGTGTTTGCAGGCCCGACTGTCTGACAATTTTTAGCTGGAAGAGGGTCTGCCAAAAGCCTCGGGACCAAAGTCGTCAACCGCCACCAATGCCATTACTGCTGCGTCATAATGCCGCAGCTCCTCGGCTTCATCGGCCATCAGCACTCCTTTTGCAAGCGCGGCATCAATCTGGGCGGGTAAATCGGCGCCGCTGATCAGGTCTGCCTTAACGGCATCGCGGATTTTTCTCTCCAGCGGTGCTGCATGCTCGGCCAACTCCAGCGCCGCCTGCAACATGCCCAAGGGATTGCTCTCATGCTGCGCTATATACGTGTCTTCGGTCAAACGCTCACGGCTTGGTGTCGGATGTGTCACCAAATCGACAATTTGAAATGCCAGTTTGTCTGAGGGTGCTGAATACATGCGCCCAAGCGGGAAGATCATCGCGCGGAGTCCTGCTGCGACCAGTCGATTCGGGAAGTTGCGCAGAAAACCATGCAACTGCTCCTGTGCCTGATACAGCAACTGGCGGCAGGCCCATTCCACTAAAGGCAGATCACTTTCTTGACGCCCCTGGTTTTCAAAATGCTTGAGCACCGTGCTGGCCAGATACAACGAACCAAATACGTCAGCAAGCCGGCCGCTAAGTGACTCGCGGCGTTTCAGGCTGCCACCGAGCACCAGCATGGCGATATCGGCAGTGAGCGCAAATGCAGCGCTGAACCGGTTGATATGCTGGTAGTAGCGTTTGGTTGGGCCTTCCACAGGGACATCGGTAAAGCGCGCATGGGTGAGTGCGAGTACAAATGATCGCGCAGCATTGCCGAGTGCATTGCCGATGTGTTTGAACAGGCTGTCATCAAACTCAGCCAGACCGGCGCTGTAATCAGGGTTCTTGGCCGCAGCCATTTCTTTCAATACATAGGGGTGGCAGCGAATCGCTCCCTGGCCAAAAATAATGAGACTGCGGGTGAGAATATTGGCGCCTTCGACGGTGATGCTAATAGGGATGCTGGCGTAGGTGTTGGCAAGGTAATTCTTGGGTCCCATCATGACGCCCTTACCGCCTTGAATATCCATGGCATCGCTGGAAACCTGCCGACCGAGTTCGGTGCAGCGCGCCTTGAGTATTGCTGAGGGTACTGCAGGCTTTGCACCACGGGAGATAAGGTTGCAGGTGACCGAAACACCGGCATTCATAATGTAGGTGTTGCCAGCCATACGGGCGATGATCTCGCCGACACCTTCGAACTGGCTGACTGATACGTTGAACTGCTTGCGAATGCGGGCGTAGGCCCCGGTTGCATAGACGGCTGCCTGCGCGCCACCCTGAGCTTCGGAAGGCAGCGAAACGCCGCGTCCTTCTGCCAGCTGCTCCATCAACATGCGCCAACCCTGACCGGCACGCTCTGGGCCACCGATGATCGCATCAATCGGCATGAATACGTCTTTACCCTGGGTCGGGCCGTTCTGAAACGGCGTGCCAAGCGGCATATGCCGCCGCCCAATGGTGACGCCGGCGGTATTGGTGGGGATGAGTGCGACAGTGATGCCGACATCAACTTTCTCGCTGAGCAATTGCTCAGGATCGTAGAGTTTAAAAGCGAGCCCCAGCACTGTCGCAACCGGAGACAGCGTGATGTAGCGCTTATCCCAATTCAGGCGAATGCCGAGGACCTCTTTGCCGCCGAGCTCTTCTCTACAGACAATGCCTGTGTCCGGAATCGCCGCTGCATCAGAGCCCGCACGCGGTGCCGTGAGCGCAAAACAGGGCACCTCTTTGCCACTGGCAAGTCCGGGTAGGTAGCTGTCTCTTATACACATCTGACGCTGCCGACGATCTACTCTGTGTAGAT
>CAJXQV010000343.1 GCA_913058165.1 uncultured Chromatiales bacterium
CTACACAGAGTAGATCGTCGGCAGCGTCAGATGTGTATAAGAGACAGATACTGGAGTTCTTGTTCCAGTCGATACGGTCAACCAGTGTAACCGCCTTTCCTTGCTTACCGGCACGTCCTGTTCTTCCAACCCGATGTACATGGTCATCGCCCGAATGGGCGACCGTATAATTGATCACCAGGTCAACATCAGAAACATCAAGCCCCCTGGCTGCAACATCAGTTGCCACCAGCACCTGCAACTTGCCATCACGAAATCGATTCAAGACCTGCTTCCGGTCGCTTTGCGGGATCTCTCCATGCAGATAACCAACCTTCAACTCCGTCGCAGCAAGGTGTTGACCGACTGCCGTGCATTGCGCCCGGGTTTTGCAAAAAACAAAAACTTTTTCAGCTTTTTCTTCTTCTACTAAGGCTTTGATCAGCTTTTGTTTGTGATCATCACCGTCGGCCAAAACCATTTGCTGAGTTATCTGGCTATGGCCCTCCTTGAATGAGTCAACTTCAATAGAAACAGGATTCACTAAAATATCCTGAATACGGCCAAAGTTCCGATGTTTCAATGTCGCTGAAAACAGCAGGTTCTGTCGCTGCTCTCTACAGGAGCCGGCTATCGTATTCATATCCTCTGTAAAACCCATGTCTAACATCCGGTCGGCCTCATCAAGCACCAAAAACTCAAGGTCATCGAAATCGACAACTTCCTGGCTGCGGTTTTGTAGGTTGAAAAGCACCTGGTAGATAGGTGCATGATTCAAACTTCGTTCGGGTTGCAGTTCCTCAACCAGTTTTTCGAATGGCAGTTCCTGATGTTCGAAGGCATCCAGAGTTGTATCGCGGAGCTGCTTTAACAATGTGGTGAACTGAGGGTTACCGGAGAGGTCTCCGCGCAGCACTACAGTATTGATTAACGCACCAATCATGCCTTCGAATTCGGTACGGCTACGACCTGCTACGGGGCTGCCTATTAGGATTTCATCGCTACCGCTGTAGCGGCTTAGCAGTACGTTGAAAGCACTGAGTAGCACCATGTATAAGGTGGCATTGTTGTTTTGCGCGAGAGCTTCGAGCTTGCCGCGGGTTTCACTGGAGATCTGATGCCGTAACCATGCACCTTCGTATCCGGGTGAGGCGGGCCGTGGATGGTCGGTTGGCAGAGCCAGTACTAATGGAGCACCACTTAATGCTTCTTTCCAATAACTCAATTCATTGTTGAGTGTATCGCCGCTCATGGTCTCGCGCTGCCATGCGGCATAGTCCGCGAACTGTATTGGCAGGGTGGCGAGATTGCTGCTGCTGCCACTCGCAATGCTGTTATAGAGTGTCGCAAGTTCTGACATCAACACACCCATTGACCAACCGTCGGAGATGATGTGATGGATAACCAGTAGTAGTGCGTTTTCGTTTTTATTGATATTGAGTACGTACAGCTTTAGTAGCGGACCCTGTTTGAGGTCAAAAGGCTGCAAGCAGAGTTTGGTTAGATGAGCATCGAGATCGCTGTCGGTGATACCGCTGACGTCACGTCTTTCCAGTGGGATGCTAAGGCTATTGGCAATCTGCTGGACGGGTTGCTCGCCGTTGAGCGTAAATGTGGTGCGCAGTGATTCATGACGTTCTAGTAATTGATCGAATGCTTGCTGCATGGCACTCAGATTGAGTGTGCCTTTTAGCCTGATTGCTGATGGGATGTTGTACAGTGAGCTGCCCGGTTCAAATTCATTTAAAAACCAGAGCCGCTCCTGTCCGAAAGACAATGGCAGTGGAAAATCTCGGTCTGCATGAGGTATGAGCGCATCCTGAGCCGAGCTTCTGGTGCTGATCAGCAACTCCAGGATTTCGGTTTTGTTGTCAACCAACTGTTCGCGAAGTTCAGCCGTTAATGCACCTTTGGGAGCACTAACTTTAAGCTGTCCGTCAATAACTGATAACTTCACGCCTTTTTTGGCGAGCAGGGAAAGGATCGTAACTGCTGTCATTATTCGCTGTCTCTTATACACATCTGACGCTGCCGAC
>CAJXQV010000344.1 GCA_913058165.1 uncultured Chromatiales bacterium
GAGTAGATCGTCGGCAGCGTCAGATGTGTATAAGAGACAGAGGTCTGCTGAAAACGCGTTTTCAGCAGACCTTGCGGATCTGCGGAGTAATAACGCGGTTTCCGCGGTTGTTAAAGATCAGCCTCTTACCGGTGTTGCTGGTGAAGCCAAGCGAAATGAGCGTTCTATGATTTCTTCTTCGGTGGGTAAGAGCAGTGGCGGCATTAGTACTGCAGCGATGAGTCGTAATACCGGCGGTTCGGGAATTGGCGGTCGCGATACGACTCAGGTAGGCAGTCCTATCGAAGGCTTCGGCAGTTCAGTAGGGTCGGGCGTTCGGAGTGGCGGTTCGGTTCCATCGCGAAGCCGTGAAGAAATCGAGATGGTGTTTGATCAGAACAAAGGCGCCATCTACGCGTTGTATACCCGCTCGCTGCGCAAGGATCCAGGGCTGCAAGGCAAGGTCGTGTTGCGCATGACCATTGAGCCCAGCGGCGAAGTATCTATGGTGGAGATCGTATCCAGCGAACTGGGCGATGCAGAGCTTGAGCGTAAGTTAGTGCAGCGTATTAAGATGTTCCGCTTTGATGATAAAGATGTCGCGCGTCTAACCACGACCAAGCCGATTGATTTCTTCCCAACTTAGCCTTCGCTGCAGGAAGATCCGAACTTAAAGCAGCTGTAGCAGCGATGATGCGTGAGCATGGCGCGCTTTTTTGACGCTTCATTAAGGCTGCCTCCCTGATCGTAGCGCTGGTCATCATCTACTAGCGTGCATGCGTATACGCGCATGTTCCCGTTCTTCTTGATTACCATTTTGCTGAATGAACACATGAACTCGTTCCGTGTTGTGGCCGTTTGGTATGTCGTCATGCAGTTTTCAGTTACGTCGGGAACCTTGGGTGCGGAATCGGGAATGCCGAAATCGGGAAAGCTGACTATTCTTGTATCGAGATCAATGCGCTCATTTGTCAGCAGCTGCCGATAGGCTGTTTCGGCCAGTGCGCTGTCTTCGTCCGCTGACATTTGTCTTGCCACCGACACGTCGAAGCCGAGTGCCCGTAACTCTCTGACGCATTGTAATGCCTGCCTATAAGAACCAGCACCGCGGCCAGCGTCATGCTGCCCCTCATTGGGGTAATCAATACTTATACGAAAGCTCACTGGGTAAGTGCAGTTTTTAAGGGTGGCAATTTGCTGCAGCCGCTTCAACACCGGTTCTGTGCCATTGGTTAATACAAGGCAGGGCCGGTGGCTGGCTGCATAGTGCAGAATATTGACGAAGTCTTTGACGATGAAAGGTTCGCCCCCGGTAAACGAAAACTTTTCAACGCCGAGTTCCACAGCTTCATCAATGAACGGTCTGGCATCGGTGAGTGTGATTCGCTGCAGACGGTTGTCTCCGGGCTTGGAGCCTTCAAGACAAAACGGGCAGGCCAGATTGCAGGCTGTGCCGGTATGAAACCAAAGTTCCTTCAAGCTTCCTGAATCTATGTAGCCGCGAGGCTCATTTGCCTCGGTATGGGTCCATAAATTTATTGATGCGGTGGATGTCATAGTGGCAGCTTATTGGCCGGTGTAGCTTTTTGCGAGACTTTCCGGTGACGCGCCCGCAAGGTAGCGAATAACCAGCCAACGGTTGTGCAGCGTGCGTTTGATCCAGCCATCCTTTTGCCAGCGACGGGTTGAAACACCAATGGGTGTGTTAAGCATGGCAAAGCGCGTATGTCGTTTAAGGTGTTTGATCAGTGGCACCTCCTCAAACAGGGGGGTGTGCGCGAAACCGCCGCTGTCGATGTAGGTTCGCAGCTTTACAAAAAGGCCCTGATCGCCATAGGGAACAAAATGCTTTGCCCGCCAATTGATGGTTCTTTCGAGTAGGTATTTGCCCGCGGAGCCCGGGCCCGAGAATTGGAAGCGAAAACAGCCGGCATCATACTGAAGCAGATGCTTGCGGATGTCGTCTATCGCCGTCTTTGCAGGCCTGTCTCTTATACACATCTCCGAGCCCACGAGACAAGAGGCAATCTC
>CAJXQV010000345.1 GCA_913058165.1 uncultured Chromatiales bacterium
CGAGATTGCCTCTTGTCTCGTGGGCTCGGAGATGTGTATAAGAGACAGATCTGATCCTGTGTTAAACCCAGCACTGGCAGCACAATAAGCAATACAGCCAGTGGGTATTTGAGATCCAGTTTCAAAGTGTGGCTGCCATTGCTTAGATGCTATTTAGTACTTCTAGGGCGGCACGTTCGCCAGATTCCATAGCCCCTTCCATGCCGCGATTTGAAACTGCCGTGTGCTCGCCACAGAAATGAATTCGATCGTGTGACTTGCCAAGCTCGGTTGCAAAGCTAGAAACCTGACCCGGTTGCCAGTAAGCCCAGTCGCCGATAGAGAACGGATCGCGGTACCAGGATTTATAACCGACAATCTCTACCTTGCCCCTCGCAGCAGGGCGCATGCTTAAGAAATCATCCATGACCGCTTTGGTTGAAACAGAATCAGGCTGAGTGTCCATCCAAGCCGCATCTTGACCGCGTATCCAAATAGTAAGACTCGACACATCCGCCGGTTTTGCCCCTTTGTGTTCAGCCACAACCATGCCAGCCAGACTGTTACTGAACATGTTGGGGTTTAGGCCGTCTTGTTCCCAATAGGGCTCTTTGGCAACCAGATGCAGTTGATTAACGACTTGCGACTCCAGCGTGCTGACACCACGCGCCTGCGGCCCGGAAAGAATCGGGTCGATCTTGATGAGGCGCAGTACCGAGCAAGGCACAGAGCAAATAACCCGTTTAGCGCGATAAATACTGCCATCGGCGCAATGCACTTCGGCCTGACCGCCTTCGCTGCGAATGCCGGTTACCGTTGTGTTCAGCTGTACTTCATGCTTAAGCGCATTCGCCATGGCTTCCGGGATACTCTGGTTGCCGCCTTTTGCGGTGTAGCCCATGGCACCGCCTGAGGAGCGCGCGATTTGCTGCTGTACGCCGGCAAATGCACCGGAAAACATCATCATGAGTGCAGACGCGTCATAAGCACTCATGCCATGAGTTGGGTTTGTGTTGTAGGCGAGATCGATGGACGCATCGTTCCAGTTGTTTTGTTTCAGCCAGTCATAATATGAAATATCGTAGTGGGCATTTTTTGGGTCGACCCATGCATCGGCATATTGCAATGGATTATTCTTTGCCATGAATGCGCCGAGAATACTCCACGGCATCATTTGTTTGGAGTCAGCAGGGAATGGATTCAGCGGACTTGTCGGCCACTGTTCGGGCGAAATGACTTCGCCGTTCAGAATAAGTTCACGTTGAAAATAGTAAGGAACAACAGCGGTGAGATCGACAAGGCCGACTCCATAGGTGTTGCAGGCATCAACTAAACGGGCATAGCCCGGTGCGAACGCTGTGCCGCCGACTTCTGGGTTGCCAGGAACATTGCGTAAGCTTTGCATCCGGCCGCCGATGCGGTTACGGCCTTCGAGAACCCGCACATCTAAGCCTTCACCTTGCAGCATGAGCGCTGAGTTCAGCCCCGATAAGCCAGCACCGATAACAATCACATCGGATTCGTTCATCGCCCTTACGGCTTGAGGTGCTGCTGCCAGAATGGGCGCGGTACCCATGGCTTTCAATACGGTGCGGCGGTTGAGTTTGGTTTTGCTCATTGCAATAGTCCTGCGGCTGCCAATTAAAGGGTGATGCGTTACCTAACAGTGTCGCAGTTTTCGTGCGAATGCAAAACACATGAGGGCTCAACGGATGCGTGCATTCTCAATCTGCGGACGGCACCTGTCCATTGTGTGGCGGCGCTGCGTTCACGTTTTCTAGCAGGGTTTAACGCCCGATAGCGTAATAGGCCGCAATGCGCGCGAGCAGTTCTTTCATCTTGTTTTTTCGGTAGCCGGGAATGTCTTCAAATTGAGTCAGATCTATGCGGTTGGGCACCATGAACGATTCGGTGCCCGAGTCCATCTCGGCTTTGACCGCATTCATTACTTTTTCCCAGAATAAACGGCGGTCGGTGACTGTCTCTTATACACATCTGACGCTGCCGACGATCTACTCTGTGTAGATC